>JAFAJU010000570.1 GCA_019236035.1 Verrucomicrobiota bacterium
AGCAATGGCAGCAGTCTCAACCACCCGCAGCATTGCGAGAGCTAGATCCGACTCCAGATCCGTGCGAAAATTAGCTTCTGGCCCTGGCTCAGTAGCTTGTGTTGGCGATTTTACGTCCATCCCAAAAAGTCCGTTTTAAAGGCATCCCGCCACACGCCTTGCTGATTTTTCATGTATCTATAATAGATGTCTTTGTCGTGCGCCTACTAAGCGCATTGTGTCAAATGCCTTACATATCTTGACTCTTCCGGCTTGCGATGGCCTGTGGCGACGCGCATGGCGCTGAACGGCGCGGACGATCCGGGCCTGCTTCACTGAGCCAGCATGCACGAAAAACAATTCTACAGCCTCGGTCCCGGCGGCTTTCATCGCATCGCTTATACCGAATGGGGGCAACCATCGGCACAGCCGCCGGTGATTTGTTTGCACGGCCTTACGCGCAACGGGCGCGATTTCGATTATCTCGCGCGCGCGCTCGAGGGCGACGAGAGGCAGGTCTTCTGCCCCGATATTGTCGGACGCGGCAAGAGCGACTGGCTCGCCAATCCTGCCAACTACAATTGCGCGCAATATCTTGCCGACATGGCGGCGCTCATCGCGCGCACCGGCGCCGAATCCGTCGATTGGGTCGGGACCTCGATGGGAGGCCACATCGGCATGCTGTTAGCAGCGGAGACGAACACGCTGATCCGACGCCTCGTCCTCAATGAAGCCGGGCCTTTCATCCCACTTATTGCGCTCAAACGCAGGGGCGCGTATGCGGGGCAAAGTCCGGTTTTTGCCGATCTCGAAGGCATCGAAAAATACATGCGCGAGATCTACGCCCCATTCGGCGATCTGAGCGACGAGAACTGGCGCCACCTCGCGCGTTACGGCGCGCGGGCCACGCCGGACAATAAATTGAGTCTCGCCTGGGATCCTGCGATCGCTAAGCCTTTCCTGGCGATTAACCAGGACGTGGACTTATGGTCAGCCTACGACCGCATCCGCTGTCCCGTTCTGTTGCTGCACGGGCTCTATTCCGACGTTTCTGCCGAGGGCAAGACCCTGGTCCAGGGAGACAGGACAGAACGAGCGAAACAAGCCCTGCCCCAGCCAGGTACTGGCTTCCTTTCCCTCGAGGATCTTGGCCACTTTCATCTTTGCTCGTTTCGAGGTGTACCTACGCCGGTCCGCTTTCGCTGCGGCTCACTCTTCTGCAGCTCAGAGGCCTCAAACGCCTGGTTACCCAGTCGCCTGCTCTGGCTGCTTCATGTCCGACGACTCTTTACATGGCTAACTCCTTTCATTTAGCCAGAACAACCAAGCTTCGCTTGGCGCTCCAAGGTCCCGAGGCTCGAACGGGCCAAAAACTACCAGACTAATGCCGGCGATCTTCTAGCCAAGGGTTTTCCGGAGGTATCCCGCCACATCGCTAACGAAGCGGTGAACGGACGCCTCCGCGATGCGGTGCCCTATTATTGCGTTCACGGCTTTTCCCAGTGGACCGAGCGGTGGTTCGTAGAGACCGTTGAAGTCCAACTGCGTTTCAGTCGCTGTTATTGGATAGATTGAGAGGTCCGCCTTCATAATCGGAAAAAGGCGAGGCATCTTCGCGGCTTCCCATTCGAGGTGCAACCGGGTGACCGGCCCCGACATAACTTCGTGATTCTTCACTTCGATGTCCTTGATCGAAACTCGAATATCGGCTTCGATCCTGATCCCTCCTAGATCGATCCGCAGTTCAGACGCAATCGATTGAGCGCGGGAAGCCGCGGCCTTCGTGGCGGACTGAAATACCGCTGGAGCGTTCTTGCTCAAGGCGGCGCGGACCTGTTCATACGGATGGTTGACGTAGTCGTAGCAGTGAATTTCGCGTCCTTTACTCATCAGAATTGCTCCTTCCGCATCTGCCAGCTACGTCCTTGCTTTTTCAGGCAGCTTTTTCTTTTATCGCCCAAAGTTCCATGCCGTCTGTTTCTTTAAAGTCGGGTTCACGCTCCTGAAGCTCTATCGGGGGTGTCTCCAAGCAAGAAATGCCAATCCAGGAGGCGTGTAGCTGACAGAGATGATTCTCTGCCGGTCGGGTTGCCAATATTTTGGCAATATCTTCGTCGCTAAAGCTGGGGTCGTCGCTTGCTTGCTGAAATTCGCGAATTTTAGCCCTCGGCACCCTCGCGAAAAGCCGCAAGGGCTTATGTTCTTCGATTCCGCAGGCTTCATATCGGACGTATATGTCAGAGGTATTCATTGCAAATTACATTCTGCTTTTTACATCCGCCCGGCGGTGCTCGTCCGCTAACCGCATATTGGCGAACGCTGGCCAGGTCCCATCAATTTCTCGTATTTTAGCCTTATGCGTCGAGGTTCCCGTTCGAGACCTGGATTACTCCGTTCAGGCATAACGCTTCCTACGGCAATCTAACCGATCAAGAGTTGAGCGAACCAGCTCGACACCAGCCGGCTTCGAACTAGGCTCGGGAATCCTGGTTAATCCGTGCGTGCCGGAAGAAGCCGCGCAGTTCTTACGCGGCGCACTCCATTAAACTAAATGCACCGGCCCTTCCAGGCTGTGCAAGCTAACTCAGTGCGCGCCTGCAAGTTCTCTGCGAGCAGACGAACGTTTAGGTTTCTTGAACAGGAATACCAAGGGAACACATAGCAAGCAGATAATCACCACAAGTCGAAACTGGTCCACGTAAGACCAGAGCGAAGCTTGCTGCTGGAGCGTCTGGTAGGTGAACCCATAGGCCTGAGAGTGCGCAGCTGCAGACCCAACGTGAGGCGTAAGCGCGGTCTGCAGTTTAGCAATTTGTTGATTGAACACCGGGTTGAACTGGCTCGTCTGACCCACCATAAGAGCCTGATGCGTTTGTGCACCTCGTGATACCAACGTAGTGAGCGCCGAGATCCCAACACTTCCCCCCAGGTTGCGAAGCAGATTCGTTAATCCGGTCGCTTCACCTATGTTCTCGCGTGACACCGTGGCCATCGAAAACGTTGTCATCGGAACGAAAATACAGGTGATCGAAAAACCGCTGATGATGATA
Organism: Verrucomicrobiota bacterium; assembly: GCA_019236035.1. GTDB lineage: Bacteria > Verrucomicrobiota > Verrucomicrobiia > Chthoniobacterales > JAFAMB01 > JAFAMB01. The sequence goes on from JAFAJU010000570.1 coordinate 3,030, forward strand.
GGCCAGATTATGTTGGCTGGAGAGATCTGGATAGTCAGATTGCCAAACATGTACATTGACAATGCCAAAATAGCGAACCCACCGCCAATCCAGGCGCGCCCATCGATCTTCGGGTTCGCCAGTATCCGGCCGGAAATGATACTACCCACGATCGCCCCAAAACCGCGTGGGCTCATCACCAAACCGGCCTGCAAAGAGGGATAATTGAGAAGGTTTTGCAGGAACAACGGCAGGATCGAAATTGTCCCGTAGAGAATTGCCCCGAGTAAGAACAGGAGGATAGCACCGATCGCCAGATTGCGATCCCGTAGCACGCGCAGGTTCACGATCGGATGCTCCACGTTTAGTTCCCAGATCAAAAACGCGATGAATCCCAGGCCCGCGCCAAAGGCTAACCATCGGATAAAGCTTGAAGACAACCAGTCGTCATCCTGACCTTTATCGAGCATAACCTGGAGGCACCCAATCCAGATTGTTAGTAACGCAAAGCCGATGAAATCAATTCGGCCGGGCCGCGCATCTTTGAGATGGGGTGGATCTTCGAGCAACAGCGAACAGAGAATGACTGCCAGAATTCCGATCGGGATATTGATATAAAACGCCCAACGCCACGAGTAATTGTCGGTCAACCATCCGCCTAAAGTCGGACCCAGGATCGGTGCGACCACTACCCCAATCGCGTAAACTGACATCGCAGAACCCCGTTTCTCCGCCGGAAAACTCTCCAGCAAGACAGCCTGTGCGATCGGCTGCAGCGCTCCGCCTCCGATGCCTTGCAGGATACGCGCGAGGATCAGAAATCCCAGAGTGGAAGCCAAACCGCATAGAGCGGACGCAACGGTGAATATCACGATACATGTAATCAGGAACCGTTTACGACCAAAAAACCGTCCAAGCCAGCCTGTAGCCGGAAGGATCACCGCGTTGGACACGAGATAGCTCGTGAGAACCCAGGTCGCCTCATCCGTGCTGGCTGAAAGGTTACCAGCAATATGATTCAGCGCCACATTCGCTACCGAGGTGTCCAAAACCTCCATGAAGGTCGCCAACATCACCGCAATGGCAATAAACCAGGGATTCACAGCTGGTTTCTCGAATGGAGCAGAGGTAGCTGACGGGCCGGCCATACCGGGAGACGAAAAAAGGCTCAGTTCGCTTTTGGAACGCGTTCCGCATCCGGCCGCTTCCGTAGCCCTCGATTGAAGATCAACATGCAGCCGACAACAATCACTACCAAAGCAATGCCCACATTGATAGGCGAGTAGTTTGGATCGGAAACCTTCACGGTCGGAACAACCGATTCACCCGGTCCCAGCGGCAGCCCATTCCCGGTGTTCAACGGCATATCAAACACAATCTTCACCGGAACACGCTGGACCACCTTCACGTAGTTACCGGTTGCATTTTGGGGAGGCAGGAGACTGAATCGAGCTCCACTGCCCGCCTGAATGCTGTCGACATGACCCGGAAATTTCCGGCCCTGCAACGCGTCGACTTCGATTTCTACCGGTTGGCCCGATCGCATCTGGCGGATTTGATCCTCCTTGAAATTCGCGGTAATCCAAACCTGCTTCGGCACGAGCGCAAAAAGGTTTTGGCCAGCTTGGACGTACGCCCCGGGCTCGACTGATTTTTGGGTGACCCAGCCTGACTCCGGCGCCGCAATCCTCGTGTAGGACTGGTTTAACTTTGCCGTTGCCAGATTTGCATCGGACTCATGGATCTGAGCATTGACGCTCTCGACCAGGCCGGCGAAGGCGTCCACCTGGGCTCGCGCTTCGCTTACCAGAGCTTCGTCACTCAGCACCTTCTTTTGCGCAGCGTTCAGCGTCGCTTCAGCTGATTTCGCCGCAGCGCGGTATTGATCGAGATCGGACGCCGAGGCCACCTTCGTCTTGAAGAGGTCCTCGTAACGCTTGAAATCGCTCTGAGCTTTATCATTTTGAGCAGAATCCGCGGCGGCTGTCGCCCGGTCCGACTCGACGGTTGCCTGCTCCGTTTTGACATGAGCAATCGCCTCTTGAAGAGCGGCTTGGGCCGCGGCAGCCTGTGCTTGAGAGCTAGCCAGCGCAGCGGCTTTCTGGCGCGCCGCGGCGTCGAAATCCCGCGGATCCAATTCAACGACGACATCGCCTTTGTTTACGCCCTGGTTGTCATCCACGTAGACCGATTGAACTCGTCCGGCAACTTGCGCTGAAACCGGAATAATATGACCATCGATAAACGCATCATCCGTGGATTGGTAGGCCGCGGAGTTAACCATATAAACAAGGCTAACGATCACGGCAAAGGTGAATACCAACGCAACCGCAAACGTTGCCAAGATCCGCTTCCCTGAATAAGGAGCGGTCGTCTTCCTGAACGAGGCGACTACCCCGGCATTGCGGACTGGGGCGCGGGTTTCCGCTGGTCCTACTTCGGTTTGTGGCGGCATATTACGATTTTGGGTTAGTATTCCCGGGCGCTTCGATTCCACGCACAAATATGTCGACGATAGTCTGAATATAGGCATCGGTGGAATAATTTCGCGGAAAGTAAGCGCCTTGGCGCAGCAGGGCCGCGTAGAGAGTGTTTTTAAAGGCGTCCAGTGCGCACTCGACGTTCAAGTCGTCTCGGACGACGCCTGCCCGCTGAGCATCGGCCATGATAGCGATCAAGCGTTCGCGTACCGGACGGATCACGTCGGCAATCATAGTCTGAATCGATTTCGGCAACACATTGGCCTCGGCCGTGAAAGCGCGCGCGAGGCCTTCCTTTTTTTCCAGGTGGGAATAGTAGTGGCGCGCATACCTCTCCATGCTGCCGCGCAAGTCCTCCTTCCATGAGGAATGTTGATCCATCACGGCGACCTCGGCAGCGAGTCCTCGTTGGAGAACGGCACGGAGTAGCTGCTCTTTGCTTTTGAAATGGCGGAATAACGTGACTTCGTTGACGCCCGCTCCGCGAGCGATCTCGCGCGTAGTCGCACCCTGAATTCCGTCCCTGGAGAAGGTTTGGGCGGCAGCATCCAGCAGGCGTTCGCGGGTTAGATCGGCCGAAGAAGCCGCGAGCCGCTTCTTGTCGATTTGCGCACCGGAAGATTGCATGCAAGTACTTACTTACATTTCTTCGAACTGCAAATGATTACTTGAATTTTTCGCAGGCGATTCCGGCTTTGATGCCCTCTAGACTATTGTGCTATGCTTTTCCTCCCATGACCGACAAACGGCGCGCCTCCTTACAGCGAGAGACAACTGAAACTTACGTCTCCGTCGATCTCGTGATCGATGGCTCCGGCAGTTCTTCCATCCAGACGGGGATTCCGTTCTTGGACCATATGCTCACGCTGCTCAGCAAACACAGCCTGTTTGACCTCCAGATCGATGTCCGGGGAGATTTAGATGTCGACTTTCATCACAGCGTCGAGGACACCGGAATCGTACTGGGCAAATGCCTCGCGCAGGCGCTGGGCGATAAGTCCGGGATTAGACGCTATGGTTGGGCCATTCTGCCAATGGATGAAACCCTCGTTCGCGTGGTCGTCGATCTAGGTGGCAGGCCGTACCTGTGCTATCAGGCACCGGAGAACCTGGCCCCAATAGGGCAATTCAGCTTTGAGCTCGTGGAGGAATTCCTGCGCGCGTTCAGCTCTAACGCCAATCTCAATCTGCACGTCGACATCCTGCGCGGCCGGAACAGCCACCACATGGCGGAAGGGATTTTTAAGGGCCTGGCTAAAACGCTGGATCAGGCCTGTCAGATCGATAGCCGGGTAAAAGGGGTGCCAAGTTCAAAGGGGGATTTGTGACGACTTCCGCCACCGTCGGATTGATTGACTACGGCTCTGGCAACCTCCGCAGCGTCGCAAAGGCCCTGCAAGTCGTCGGAGCCGAGGTCCGACCCGTCGAAAGCGGTCCGATCCCCACCGGACTCAAGGCTTTGGTCCTTCCGGGCGTTGGTTCCTTCGGTGATTCGGTGTATCAACTCCGGAAGCGGGGGCTATTTCAACCGATTCGGGAGTGGCTGTTGAGCCGGCAGAAGTTTCTCGGAATCTGTCTCGGGTACCAGCTTTTGTTCCAAACCAGCGAGGAATCGCCCGGAGCGGAGGGTCTGGCACTGTTTGAAGGCCAAGTGAGACGATTCAAAGCGAGCGATCTAAAAGTACCGCAGATTGGTTGGAACCGGCTGACCTGGACCCAAGAGGCCTTTGCCCGCTTTCCGGGACTGCCGGATTCACCATTCGTCTACTTTGTTCATTCCTACTATCCCGTGCCGGCAGAAAGCTCGATCATTGCGGCGACGACGACGTATGGAGAAGAGTTCGCTGCGGCAGTAGTGACTGACAATCTTTTCGCCACGCAGTTTCATCCTGAGAAAAGCCAGGAGAACGGGTTGGCAATTTTGCGGCAGTTTGTTAGTTCACTGACATGATAATATTACCGGCGATCGACCTGTTGGACGGTCAGGTGGTGCGCTTGCGCGAAGGGAAGCTCCAGGATAAGACCGTGTATTCTGACGACCCGTTGGCGTTCGCCAGACGTTGGGAGGAGGAAGGCGGAAGCTGCCTGCACGTTGTGGACCTGAATGCGGCATTTACCGGCGAGCCCCGAAACATCGAAATGATCAAACGACTCGTCAGCACATTGAATATCCCTGTGCAGGTCGGAGGCGGCATTCGCTCCCCGGAAGCGGCCGCGACTTTTATCAAAGTGGGTGTGTCGAGGGTGGTGATCGGGACCGGGGCGGTGGACAGCCCGATTTTTCTCGAGAATCTAGTTGATCGTTTTGGGGGCGACCGAATCGCCGTGAGCGTCGACGCAAAAGACGGTCACGTAGCCGTAAGAGGCTGGACCGAGATCACTTCCATCCACGTTCTTGATTTCATCCGTATGGTTGAGAAGCTGGGTGTCGGCACTATTATCTTTACGGATATCGCAACCGACGGAACGCTGATCGGACCAAACTTCCCTGCTCTCGAGAAAATTCTCGAGAGCACACAGTGTCAGGTGATTTCCAGCGGCGGCGTCGCGAACCTCGAACACATCAAGCAATTGGCTTTGATGCCGCGCCTTTACGGCACGATTATCGGCCGGGCACTTTTTGACGGTACCATCGATCTTGGGGAAGCTGTGGCATTGGCAAATTACCAGAGCGACGCTCGCGGCGCGGTCTAAGTAGGCGAAGCGTCCCGCTTTGCTCCGTCCTTGAGTTCTCGAGTGCTTGATTCTATTCCGTCCACCGCGAAGCGGTTAGAGACCATAGAAGCCCAGGCCTTGTAGGCCTGGGTTTTTGCCAAAAGGAACTCGCCCTGAAAGCTGAAAGGGCATCCGAATGCGATGGTTATCAGCCGTTCCCGTCGGTCGCCCCTTCAGGGCGGATTTTGGATGGAGCTTTCCCAGGCCTGAAGGCCTGGGCTGTTCTGTTAAACCGCTTCGCGGTTCGCTCAAATCGACGCCTACGTCGGACGCACGAAAGCCCATCGCTACCACAAACCAGATTTACCGCCCGACCGTGCGGGGCGATTTAGCGAGTTCAATCAAGTCAGAAAGAATATTGAGCGACTCCCGTTTTGCAGGATCGCTGTCGGCGAGACTGGTTGAATCATCATCATCGAGCGCCTCTTCAACCGGGTTATCACCCGGCCGCGCCGCCTTGGTTTTCGCCGACTTTTGAGCGGTCGTATCCGGCTTCTGCTCGAGTTTGAGCTGTGGCTTATCGAGATCAGCCAAAGTCAATTCAAACGTTCTGGAATGATCGTCGTTCTCCGCCTTCTTTCGGTCCGCTTCTTCTTTTTCTCTTTGCTTGGCCTCCTTCGCCATCTCGTCTCGGCGAATTGATTCATTGAGCGACAGCCGATTGTTCTTCAGCCTCTCATCCAGGCGGTGGATATCATCGGAGATATCCTGAAACTGGGCATCCTGACTTACACGGTTCGCAGAACGCTGGCGCAAGTCATCCACAAAAAGTGCTTTTCGATTCGCCGCGACATCAATCGGAGCCGGCTCCACTTCATCGTATGCCAACGGGTGCTCAAGCGCAGATTCTCCAAACTCACTGTTATCCGTGAGCGACGGCAGCTTGACGTCAGCGACAACACCACGTAACTGGGTTGACCCACCCGCCACGCGATAGAACTTTTGAACGGTCAGCTTCAGGGCTCCCGCATCGTTTGACGAGTTGCCAAGCATCGGCATGAATCTTCCCAGCTCTAACATTGTTTGAACGGTGCCCTTACCGAACGTGCTGGAGTCGCCAATGATCAAGGCACGCCCATAATCCTGCATCGCCGCCGCAAAGATTTCACTGGCTGAGGCACTGAGCTTGTTAACCAGCACGATCATCGGCCCGGTGTACAGAGCGTTGCCCTCGCGATCCTTCAACACGTCGATATCTCCATTCGCATCTTTCACCTGAACGACGGGCCCTTGATTGATAAATAGCCCGCTCATTTTAATGGCTTCGTCTAGCGAGCCGCCCCCATCTCGCCGTAGATCGACGATCAGTCCTTGAATCTGCTCCTGCTCCAGCCGCTTGATGAGCGCTGCAACATCGCGGGATGTACTCTTACCTGTTCGTGACTTTTCCATGTCCTGGTAGAACGACGGCAGCGTAATCCACCCTAGTTTTTGGATAGATCCATCCGGCATGTCTTTCTCGATGATTTCGGCCTTCGCTTCCTGTTCGGTGAGCTTCACGTTGTCGCGGACTAACTCTACAATGCGCCGCTTGGACGGATCGTTGGCGTTTGCCGGAATCACCTGGAGCCGGACTACCGTACCCTTTTTTCCACGAATCATTTCGACCACCTTGTCGAGCTTCATGTCGACGGTATCCACAAAAGGCTCCTTACCTTGCGAGACCGCGGCTATTCTATCGCCAACGCTCATTTTACCGCTCATCTGCGCAGGACCTCCCGGCAACAACCGCTGGACCTTTGCGTATCCATCGTCGGAACGTAATTCCGCCCCAATCCCGGTCAGCGAGAGCCGCATATTAATTTCGAAACTCTCAAGATCGGAGCGCCCGAGGTATTCAGAGTGCGGATCGTATGATTGCGCGACGGCATTCAAAAAGAGCTGGTTAAGGTCCTCGTCATCGCGTTCTTCCACACTCTTGAGCAGCTGGTCGTATCTCCGACCTACGACCTTAGGCCCGGGATCGACCGCAAACTTATTCAGTTTTTCCTGGAGCAACTCTCCCTCGATTCGGTCTTTCCACAACACGTCCGCCTCAATGATGTTAGCCGGCCACGGTTCCTTCCGGCGGTCCAGTGCTACCGTGCGGCTGGTCTTAAAACTGTAGTCTTTCTTCAGCAGTTGATGGATTTTTCCGACCCGATCTTCCAGCCGCGCCTTGAACACAAGGTGGATGTCTTTCGCAGGCTGCAGGTCTCCAAGCAAGATGCTGTCACCCAATGTCCCCGCGTACTTCTTGGTGAATTGATCAATATCCTCCTGGGTGAAGAAAAGTTTATTGTAGTCCAAATTCTCAAGGTAGGTTTCCAGAATACGCTTCGACATTTCGGTGTCGAGTTTCTGCCGGCTGTAATGCCCTTGTTCAAGGAGGCGACCAACGGTAATGGCCACTTGGCGCGGGTCGGCGGCATTCGGCTTCTCTTCCGCGAGAAGCAAAGCGGTATTCAAAAGCGACAAAACTGCGGCAGCGGCTATACTAATAGTTTTCATGCGTCGACCAAAGTGCACATTGACACAACGGTGTAAGAGTTCGGGCCTTAAGCCAATAATCTGATGTATTTCTGATGTATTCCAAATTTCGGAATCTCTCTTCACTATGCTTCACTTTCAAACGTTTATTGGGGGTATTTTCGATACGAATGCCTATCTTGTGCAGGCACCGGGGGGAAACATTCTCTTTGATGCGCCGACGGGTTCCTCGGATTGGGTCCGCGATCTGGCGGTAAGACCCGACCTCCTCCTGGTCACACACGGCCACATCGATCATATCGATGACGCGGCGAAAATAAAACGTATATTCAAGTGTCCGGTTGCATTTCACCGAGAGGGAATTCCTCTCATCACAGATCCGAATTTTTTCAAAGAGCTCGGGCTTTTTTTGGAAACGGAACCTGTTCAGCCTGATTTTTTGATTGAGGAGACACCCGAAATTGACTTCTGCGGAATCCCTTTTCGAGTTCTCCTTGTTCCCGGCCATTGTCCTGGGAGTCTCTGTTTCTACTCGGCCGATCACCAGCTCCTCTTCGCCGGAGACGTGCTCTTTGCGGGAAGCATAGGCCGGACTGACCTGCCGGGAGGCGATCACGAACTGCTGATACGCGGCATTCACGAAAAGATTCTTACTTTGCCGGACAAAACCGTGGTACTGCCGGGCCATGGGCCCCGTACCACCATTGGCGATGAACGGCGCGACAATCCGTTTCTGCGATAGAACAGCCGGCGCACACCTGTCCGAACAGATTAATTCAATACCGATTGGATTTGGCTTTCGGTCAGGTCCATCGGATGCCCGGTCCAGACAATTTTGCCTCCTTTATCCACTAAAAATGCTGTCGGAATCACCTGGATACCAAACTGTTTATAGATCGAATTTGGCGTATTGATGGCTACATTGTACTCCATCGGAATCTGCTTCTGAAACTTTGTCACCGTAGCCTCGTCTTCGTCTGTGATCCCGACAATCTCCAGGCCTTTGGGCTTGTATTTCGCATAGATCTCGTTGAGGTGCGGAATACTTTTTCGGCACGGCGGGCACCAGGTCGCCCAGAACTCCACCAAAAGCGGTCTACCGGTGAGCTCAGGTTGTTTGCCCAAGTAGTTCAAACTAAGTGTTGGCAACGGGTCGCCCGCTTTAGGAACGACCATCTGGGCATGCACGGATGCCGCGGGCATCCCAACAAGCCAGGCAATACATACAGCTATAGCGATTTTCTTCATTGATATCTTTGTCGTCGGTTTATTTGCTTGGAGACACATTGGCGAGAATTATTTGTCCTTCTGCAACCAGATCGCGTCCAACCCTTGCTTCCACGGTACATTGCACAAGACCGGCAGTATCTCCCATTTTGCAGGCTCTAAAGCCAATCGTTTCGTCGGGCCGAACTGGGCGCAAAAATTTCATGGATCGAATCGCAGTCAGCAAAAACATTTTCCCTGGCCCACCGACCGCTATCCCCGCGGTTTGGGCCATTCCTTCAACTAGGAGCACGCCCGGCACAATCGCATTCCCAGGAAAATGTCCTGCGAAGAAAGATTCACCTCTCCGGAAGGTCTTTGAGCATTCTGCGAGCGAGCCGGCTTCAAGCTTCTCAACTGATTCCACGAAAATAAACGGCTCCCGGTGTGGTAATCCGAGAGAGATTGGATCCATTTCGCTAGCCTACCATGGATCACGGCTTCTGGTAGGGAGGCGCTTTCGGGCGTCCGGGAATGGCCAAACGCTGTCAGGGAGGCTCGGCAGGGCGAGGCTCCGCCGACAGGGCTTCTCCCTTCCTTGCATCTCTTTGCAGCAAAGCGGAAGGTGAACTGTGGTGGTAAATTCGTTAGCCGAGCGTTACCGGGCAGACTTCCCGATCTTAGACCAGAAAGTCAACGGGTTTCCTCTGGTCTACCTGGACAATGCTGCATCGACCCAGCACCCGAACTGCGTGATCGATGAAATCGCGCGGTACTACCGAGAAGATCACGCTAACGTTCATCGCGGCATACACGCCTTGAGCTCTCGCTCTACAAAGCTCTACGAAGATGCTCGGGCCCGTGCGGCCCGATTTCTGGGCGCTGCCTCCGCGGATTCGATCATCTTCACCAGAGGAACGACGGAAGGAATCAACCTGGTTGCGACTTCCTGGGGCACGGCCCACCTCGGTCCTGGAGACGTCATCTTGATCACCGAAATGGAGCATCACGCCAATCTTATCCCCTGGCAAATAGCTGCGCGGCGGACCGGTGCTTCTCTTCAATACCTAGCGGTCCATGGCGACGAGGGGACCATCGACTGGTCCGACCTGGAACGCTTATTGAGCCAAAACCGGGTTCGGTTATTGGCGTTCACCCACATCTCGAATTCGCTCGGATGCATCAATCCGGTTCGCGCGATTTGCGCGACGGCTCGACGACACGGTGTTACCACTCTGGTGGACGCCGCGCAAAGCGCCGGTCATGCCCCCATCAATGTACAGGAACTTGATTGCGACTTTCTCGTCTTCTCTGGGCATAAATGCTGCGGACCCACCGGTATTGGCATCCTTTACGGCAATCCCGCGGTTTTGGACGATATGCAGCCGTATCAATTTGGCGGAGAAATGATCTCACGGGTGACTTACGAATCGGCGGACTGGAAACCCGGGCCGCATCGATTTGAAGCCGGGACACCGCACATTGCAGGTGCAATCGGGCTGAACGTTGCCATGGATTACCTTGAAACAATCGGCCGCCCGGCTATACAGGCGAATGATCATCACCTCGGAGAAGTCGCTTACGAACGACTTTCGCGTCTCCCTGGCATCAGGATACTTGGACCGCGGCGCGAGCGCGCTGGTCTGATCAGTTTCCAGTTGGGAGCTACCCATGCACATGATCTCGTGGCTTACGCTGATCAGTTCGGCATAGCGTTGAGAGGCGGGCATCATTGCAACCAGCCGCTCATGCGAAAACTGGGTCTCCAGGCGACGGCGCGCGCCAGTTTCTATTTTTACAACACGGAAAGCGAGATTGACCGTTTGGTCGAAGTATTGGAGGCCGCAATTAAATATTTTGGAGCCTGATGGAGATCGACGAACTTTACCAAACGATCATCTTGGATCATTCGAAGCGGCCTAGAAATTTCGGGGAGCTTCCTCCGCCTGCGACCAAAGGCGAAGGGTACAATCCTTCCTGCGGTGACGAAGTAGTCGTATTTATCAGCCAATCGCCGCAGGGAACAATCGAACAAGTTCGTTTTACCGGCCAGGCTTGTGCAATCTGCACGGCTTCGACTTCGCTGATGACAACTCAGGTCAAAGGAAAAACCGTGGCTGAAGCCCTTGGCCTGAAGCGAACATTCATCGATTTCCTTACCCAAGATGCGATACCGGCGACCGGTCTCGGGAATTTGCAGGCTCTGGCGGGCGTAAAAAAGTTTCCGCAACGACTGAAGTGTGCGACTCTCGGATGGCACGCGCTGGAAGGGGCTCTGAAAACCAATGTTGGCTGAAAGAGCTCGCACTTTGGTCGTCACCGGCGGAAGTCGTGGGATCGGGGCAGCGGTCGCCCGGTTGGCCGGGAGCCGAGGCTATCACGTCGCCGTGAATTTTCTCGGCCACGAAGCAGCGGCCCGGCGTGTCGTGCAAGAAATCCACTCCTCGGGGGGTCGCGCCATCGCGATTCCGGGAGACGTCGCCCTGGAGGCAGATATCCTCCGGCTATTTCAGAAGACTGAGGAAGAGCTCGGGCCAATTTACGGTCTCGTCAACAACGCCGGGATCACGGGGGGCTTTTCGCGCGTGGAAGCGCTGCAAGCCCGCAGCCTGGCGCAGGTGTTGGCCACTAACGTTGCCGGAACAATCTTGTGTGCGCGCGAAGCAGTGAAGCGCATGTCGACCCGTCATGGTGGCCAGGGAGGAGTCATCATCAATATTTCATCTCTCGCGGCAAGAACCGGCGGTGCCGGCGAGTGGGTCCATTACGCGGCCAGCAAAGGGGCTGTCAACAGTTTCACCGTGGGGCTCGCGCGTGAGGTTGCTTCCGAGGGAATACGGGTAAATGCGGTCTCGCCCGGTTTGATTGAAACCGAAATCCATGCCGCCAACGGAGCACCTGATCGTCTCGAGCGGCTGAGCCCAACGATTCCGTTGAAGCGGCCGGGGTCCCCGACCGAGGTCGCGGAAGGGGTACTCTGGCTATTATCGGACGCGGCCTCTTACACCACGGGTACAATCCTCGAGATCGGCGGTGGCCGTTGATTGAGTAACACGGGCGTCCCGCCCGTGACCACCCGTGAAAAACGGGCGTCCCGCCCGTGAGCCGTGGTAACGCTGCGAAGAGCATGGCCGGGACGCCCGCGTCCCTGTTCCATTCAGGCCGGTGCTCGATCGATACTGAGCGGCGCTTCCGGCATGGCCGACGGCCTCGTGACTACGTGACGGCGAGCGTGCAGTTCGCGGTTCACACATAGAAAATGCCTGAAATCCGGCGAGTTCTCGCCCACGTGAAAAGAGCGCGCCTTGGCAATGGTCTCCTGTTCACTCTTGGTCAGCCGCTCCTGCATTAAGAGGTACTCGGTCCACGACGGGTACATCATTTCAACTCGGTAGGTATTCGGCCGCCCGAGGTCTTCGTGCAGCCGCCAGCTAAATGCTCCGTTCCTCAGATGAATCAAACGGACATCGCGCAAAACATCGAGCACCTCCCTTCCGAGTGTCCCTGGAACTTCAACATCAATCATAACCGCAACCGGACCATCATGCGGCGCAGGAATGTGAATCAGCTTGTGGGAAGAACCGGCGACTGGGGCCGGTGCAAAGTCAAGATCGCCGGTGAAATCGATCGATAACCAGAACTGGAGCAACAGAGTCGCCAGCTGCAGAATGCACGCGGCTAGCAAGGTCGATTTCACTCCCCACATGGAAACTGAGGTTCCCCAAATAATGCCCCCGAGGGCCATCGCGCCCTGTGCAGCCATGATGATTGTTGCGTTCATCCGACCTCGCGCCCAACTCGGCATCGCACGCTGACCAGCCACCCAAAGCTCGGACGCTGCCATCGTCCATGCCGTTCCGGCAAATGCGGCCGCCACAAAAAAAAGCTTCGGCTCACGAATTGTTGCCATTAGAAAAAAGACGAGCGCCACGAGGATATTCGCGAAAACGGTGACCGTGTTAGAGTGAAATCTGGATCTCGCCCACGGCAGGACAAATAGCGCACCAAGGACCGAACCCGCACCCATACAGGTGAAAACCAACCCGAGATCTGATGGGTTCAGGTGCAACTCCTTCAGCCCGACGACCGGGATCAGAGCGGGGATTATCGCGATGAAAAACGCAAACAGGAGGTTGCGGGCCAGGACCACCTGAATTCCGGGTGCGTAGCGAACGTAACGGATCGCGGAGACAAACGATTCCAAGAAATTTTCCAAGGGAAGGTTCGAAACCGGCTTCGGGTGCCGCAAGCGGTGGATCGCGACAAGCAGGAGGAAAAAGCAGATCGAGTTCATCGCGAAAACCGCGTTCGGGCTGACAAAGCGGAGCAGCATCCCCCCGATTGCCGGCCCGATAATTCCGGAAATATTCATTTGCAGACCTCCGAGTGTTGCCGCCGAGGGTAGCTCGTCATTAGAAACAATTTCAGGCTGGATGGAGGTCCAGGCAGGTGAATAAAACGCGAAACCTGTTCCAATCAAAAATATAGCGGTCAAGAGAACCCAGGGATTAATCAAGTGAAGCCAACCAACGATGGCCAACCCCCCTGCGGCAATCCCCAACCAGACCGTCATGACAAACATCATTCGCTTGCGGTCCACCATGTCGGCCAGTGCGCCCGCCGGCAGCGTGAAAAAGAAAAACGGTAACGAGGCCACGGTTGCCATCAGCGAGAGGAACAAAGGCGAATCGCTTACCCGGTTCATCGTCCAGGTCGCAGCGGTGTCCTGCGCTGCCACACAGGTGCCGGAGATCAAACTGGCGAACCACATGTTTCGAAAAATCGGGTTCCGTAGGGCGGTCCAGGTGGAGCTTGTTGTCATAGGGGGGTGGTTGGTTTAGTTAACTAACAGATATTCGTGCGTCGATCCAGCGTCCATTGCACATTGCATCGTCGCATGGGCTGTGAAACCTTGTAATGTAACTCTGGATCTTACCATTGTGAGTCGCGTCGGTCCCGGCACATTCCACATCCGGACGGAGACAGCACTAGTTTTCCAGCATTCCAGCCCGCCATGAGCGACTCGACTGAGCTCGTCGAAGTCTCGTCGCTTGCGTGGCTAGACCGCGCGTTTCGTGCTTACACCTTCGAGTTCGGCCGAGGGTCGATAACCGCTGGGTGGCAGCGCACAAGGGCTCAGGCGTTTACCACCAAGAAGCTCCCGGTTCACCGAAATAAAGTGCTTCACCCCAGGACCATCCGGTCGAACATCGAGACTCCACGCCTTCTCCAGATTGCGCTGTTCTTCTTTTGTGATTCGCTCGTGCTGCAACAGGTGCTCGGACCAGGAGGCGACCAGCATCTCCAATCTGAAATTGTGGCACTCGGCGAGATCCTCGTCGAGGCGCCAGCTGAAAGCACCGTTTCGCAGATGCATTAGCCGGACTTCCCGCATCAACTCGAGGAACCTGACGCGGTTTACAGCCTCAATCTGAAAGTCCATCGCGATCGCTACCGGCCCATCGTCCGGATGCGGCACGTGGAGCATCGCGTGATATTGACTCGTCGGCGTGCCCGGATCGAAATTCAGTTTCCCGGTAAAATCAATCGAAAGCGGAAATGCCAGCGCCAAGCTCGACATGAGCAACACCGCCGCCGCCATCAGGGTAAAGGTCACGCCGAGGGAGGCGGCTGAACCACCCCAGACCAAGCCTCCGAGCGCCATCCCTCCTTGGGAAAGCATAATATGAGTCGCATTCATGCGGCCTCGTGCCCAGGGTGGCATCGCCCGCTGGCCGGCAACCCAAAGCTCCGATGCGGCCATAGTCCAGGCCACACCCGCCAGAGCCGCCACACCCATGAACAACGGGATTTGCCGAACTCCGGCCATC
>JAFAJU010000198.1 GCA_019236035.1 Verrucomicrobiota bacterium
CTGTCGATATCGCATAGGAGGTTTTCTTCAGGCCATCCTTCAGGTCCTTTTGCGCGATCGAAAAAACCTTGGCCTCGTCGAAACGCGCCAACGGCGGAAATTCTTCTTCGGGTAAACCGAGAATTTTGAAGTAGCTCGCTCCGCTCCGGATTGATGCGAGATTCTTCGAATCGACGTCGAAATAGATCTCCGTGGCAGGTAATTCACGAACAATGGCGAATAGTCTCCGAGCCGGCAGAGTCGTCGCCCCCGTACGTTCCACTTGAGCTTCCACACTCCCGCGGACACCGACATCCAGGTCAGTTGTAGTCAGCCGAATTTCTGCATCGCTCGCTTGCAACAACACGTTTGATAAGATCGGTAGTGTCGTGCGGGTGCTAACCACATTTTGAACGGTAGAAAGCCCCTCGAGCAATTTGTCCTTACTGACGCTGAATTTCATGGTGTGAGAATATCAAATCATGCGCCGGAAATCTCCGCAAGTCGCTGGAAGTGAGGCGACCAGGGAATCTCCGCTTTCAGGCTAACGAACGAATCCGCAGGTAGCTGAGCGCATTCCTTTCCGGTGATTAGAGAAATTTCCCGACAAGGTCAACCTTGTTCAGCAAACGACGCTGTCGGATCACGATCTCGGTAGGGATGCGGTCCGCGCCTACCGGCACGCCGGAGCGCGTTCCTAGCACAGCGTTGGCTTCCTCAGCGTTCCAGCTGCGTGTCGAGCAAGAGAATTAATTGGCGGACCTGATCTTCTTTCTGCATTCGCTGGCAGACGGTCTTGCAGGCGTGCAAGACTGTCCCGTGGTCTCTACCGCCAAAGGCGTCCCCGATTTCATTCAGAGAAGCTTTCGTATGACGGCGAGCGAGATACATTGCGACCTGGCGTGGGAAAGCGATATTGGCCGGTCGCCGTTTGCTTGTCATATCCGCAAGCCGGACGTCGAAATGTTCAGCGACTTTTTTTTGGATCTGATCGATTGTGACCGTCTTCTTCGCTTCTTCCTGCAGGATATCTCTCAGCAGTTGCTCGACAGTGTCGCGCGAGATCTCCCGACCGCTCAAGGAAACAAAGGAAGCGACCCTCATCAGTGCCCCCTCCAGGCGCCGAACATTTGAACGGACACGCTGGGCGAGAAATTCAAGAACCTCCTGCGCGAGTTGGACATGGAGAGCCTGAGCTTTTTTTCGCAAGATGGCCATCCGCGTTTCAATATCCGGTGGCTGCAGTTCCGCCGTGAGGCCCCATTCGAAACGAGAGACCAGTCGCTGCTCCAGGTTCGCTATTTCGCTGGCGGGCCGATCGCTTGAGAGAACGATCTGCTTGCGGCCGTCGAACAACGTATTGAAAGTGTGAAAAAATTCCTCCTGCGAACGTTCTTTGCCTGCAAGGAAATGGATATCATCGATCAGTAATACATCGGACTGCCTATAGCGCTTGCGGAATTTAACCAATGTATTGTGCTGGATTGCATCGATGAACTCGTTCGTAAATTTCTCACTTGAAAGGTACATCACCTTGAAGTTTTTCTTCCGGTCCATGACCTGTTGGCCAATCGCCTGCATCAAGTGGGTCTTTCCCAGGCCTACTCCGCCGTATATAAACAATGGATTGTAGGTTTTCGCCGGCGACTGCGCGACAGCCAGCGCCGCGGCATGAGCAAACTGGTTATTGGAGCCCACGACGAACGTCTCGAAGCTGTTCCGCGGATTCATTCCATGGTTACTCACCGCCTCAGACTCCTTGTCCTGAATTCTTGCCTGAGGCGGTTCGCTGGATGCCTCGACCCGAGATTCGGCCACTGCATTGGCCTTTCCATTGTCCGCCACGCGAAACTTTATACTACGCGGGCTACCAAGAACCGATAGCGTAGCGGATTGGACCAGATTCAAGTAATTACTTTCGATCCAGAGTTGGTAGATCGTATTTGGCACCTGGAAAGTAAGGGCCAATTCGTCGGCTTGAATTAGTTCGATCGCCGCGAACCACCTTTGAAAAGCATCAACGCTGACGTGTGGCTGAATGTTAGAGGCTATCTCATCCCAGATTCTACGGTAGCTCTCTTCCATAAGTGATTTATCCACACGCCTTTATTGCTGTTCGATCCCGATGCCTGCGTGCTTCGAATGCGCGACGCAGCGGCGAACGGCAGATCAGGTTCTGTTGGATTCCGGGGGTCACTTGCAGTAGGAACGATTTAAACCGTTATTATTCAGGTAGTTATGATGTTAGCGCACTTTGCACGAGTACCTTGAATCGATCACCCAATACTCGACTCCATCCGTCACGACTTCCGCTCACCCTGAAATCGATGCAGTCGCTCAATATACTTTATCCACAAGTTATTCACATGTACCCACCTCGTTCCCGTCGAGCGGATGTCAGCTTAGAATCACGCACTGGAGTCAGCAAGCAAAAAGTCCCGGAATTCGGCTAAATAAATTTGCTATTAATTTCATCTTATGCTTGACGTTACGCTCACTACCTGCTCACCGGCGATTTTACTTGATCGTCGCGCCCCGTAACGTGTCTTTCGGCCATCATTACTCGATCGCGCGGTGTCGCAAAAATGAAACTAACCGCGAAACAGACGAGGCATCCGACCAGGACCCACCAAGGAAATGAAATCACCGGCCACCAGTCCGGTAACCAACTCCCGAAGGCCCAGTCTTGCGCCTGTAATCGCCCGGCAAAAGCTAACTCTCGCAGATTGATCGCTGGCAATCTAACCTTGCAAAAGACTAACACTGCGGCCACGCCTAACATCATGGCCACCACATTCGTTTCATCGCGTCCTCGCCGCTTTGTCAACATGCCCAGCAAGAATACTGCCAGCAACGAGCCGTAAGCGTAGCCAAAGCTCTGTAGTGCCAGCGGTATAATGGTGAGCTTCGAATCCCGCAATACCGCGTAGGCCGCCAGTGTCGCCACCGCCACCATGAGGACCCCAAACACCACTGTGGCCACTCGAGCCGCGTAAATAGGGGATTTCTGGGATACCGCTCGCTTGAAATAGGGCAAATAAAAGTCCTTCGTAAAGCTTGTCGCCAACGCATTCAGCGCCGCTGACGTCGAGCCCATCATCGTGGCGAAGACGCCGGCGATAATGAGTCCGCGAATGCCGACGGGCATCTGCGTGACGATATAGTAAGCGAATATTTCGTTATCTGCCGCCGGCAAGTGGAGGTCTGGCATAACGTCGTAGTAGACCGATAGTAAAATACCAACTAACAGAAATCCGAATGCTATCGGCAGATCCGCTAGACCACTCAAGATAAGAGAAAGTCTCGATTTTTGGAAGTCCTTGGCGGTTAGCATCCGCTGAACGTTGTCTTGATCTGTGCCGTGAGTGGCCATCGTCAGAAAGGTTGAAGCGATGAAAGCCGAAAAAAGTGTGTATGGTTCCTCTAACAGCTTTTTGAGACCAACTCCAAATCCCTGGCCAAAATCGAGACCTGTCTGGAAGAAGGCGGGAAATCCACCTAACTTCTCCGTTACGGTAGCCAGACCCCCTGGAATATGACGAACTAACAACCAGGCCGCGAAGATCATCGACCCTATCATCAGGCTTGCTTGAATAAAATCAGTCCACACGACAGCCTTTATCCCGCCAACCGCCGTGTAAATGGTCGTCAGGAACGTAACGAACAATATTCCCCAGAAGTAGATCCAGATATTGACGGTGAGGCTTGGGAAAAGGTATTGCCAAATGACTTTGATAATCACCCCCCCAAGATACAAGCGAACGCCTATACCGAGCACCCGCGTGAAAAGAAAAATGCCACTAGCGACGTTCTTGGTCCAAGGACCGAACCGGATTTCCAGGAACTCGTAAATGCTCTGGACGCCGTAGCGGTAGTAGGGGCGAATAAACGTGAACGCTATGATGATTCGGGCGAGGATGGTACCGATCGTCAACTGGGCATAGATGAAACTCCGCGTCTTGAACCCCTCAGCCGGCGCTCCGAGAAAGGTCGCCGCACTGGTTTCAGCCGCGATAATCGAGGCCAACACCGCCCACCAAGGGATAGAGCGTCCTCCCAAGGCGAAATCTGTCAAGGTGCGATTTCTTCTTCCGGCCCAAAGACCGATCCCGACGATCCCAAGAAAATAGAGGAGAAGCACGATCCCATCGAGCCATAGGCGCGCCGGGTGCATGGCTGAATTAGGCATCGCGAACGGTGCTCAATGAGTCAACGCCGTCACCGGCACTGGCACTGGCACCAGATTCTTGACCAGAATGCGAGAGTTCCGACCGCTGGCCTCGTATTTCGCGCGCCGACCAGGCGGCAAAATCTCGGGGCCGGCTTCGACGAAGCCGCCCTTCTGCTGAAGGTATACGAAAGCCTGTGTTGAAAGGGCGATCAGTTGCGAAAATCCGCGCTGACGCGCGAGGTTCTCCACGAAAGACATTAACTTACGCCCAAGTCCCTGATTTTCGTTGGATCGGCTCACATAGAGGCACGCTAGCTCTGCCATCTTTTGTTCGGGATAGGGATACATCGCGACGCAGCCAACAATGTGTCGATCGATTTCGAGAATCCAATAGTCATCAATGTCAGCCAAGATCTCGGCCCGCGTTCGCCGAACAAGTTCTTCGCTGCGGATTGATTGTTGGATAAGCGATATCACAGCCCGAATATCCTTCTTATACAGCCGTCGGATTTGCTCGTACTCGTTCGAATAAACCATCGTTCCGACGCCGCCATTGCTGAAAATCTCGGCGAGAAGCGCTTCGTTGACATTTCCATTTAAGAGGTGTACTCGCGGCACCCCGTATCGACATGCCTGTGCAGCGTGCTCGAGCTTTGAGAGAAGTCCTTTCGGAAGGTGCGCCTTGATCTTTTTCAAAAGTTCTTCTAACTCAGGAGCGACGAGATGGCCGATCCGTTGTCCTTCCAGGATAAGGCCATCGTATGGTGACAGAAAGATCAACTTTGCAGCGTGCAACGCCTCGGCTACCTCCAGAGCCACCAGATCCGAGTTGACCCGAAATGTCCTGCCTTCTCCGTCAAATCCGATCGGAGGTATCACCGGCACAATTTCCTGATTCAGAAAAAGCTCCAGCATTTGTACGTCAACGCGCTCGACTTTACCGGAAAATTGGAAATCGACTCCGTGAACAATTCCGAACGGGTGCGCAATAATGCAGTTTGCATAAGCTGCGCGGAGATCAACCTGTGTCAGGCCTCCCATGATCTGGTTGGTCAGCCGGCTGGCGACATTGATTGAAAGCTGCAGAGTTGTTTCGTCAACCACTCCGGTACCATCTGAGCTTGAGACATTAATTCCCTGCTCCTGAGCAGCTTGCTCAATTTGCAGACCCGCACCATGAACCAGGACAACCTTTATGTTGAGAGACCGGAGGACAGCTATATCGAGGAGAATATTTGCGAAATTCTCCGAGCCAATAATCTTGCCGTCGATTGCTATGACGAAGATCTTGTCCCTGAAGCGCGTGACATACTGCAGAATTCCGCGGAGTTCGGGTAATTTCATGAAGGCCAGTGTCAGTTCGGTTCCGGCGTCAGCTTATATACATCTATCTTCGGAAAAGTGGACAATTTTTCCGCCCCTAGCCTGCCTCGCTCACAAATCTTCGGAGATTTGTGAGCGAGGCAGGCTCTGGCAGCAAAATCCCCGGCTAGGCCGGTAGCTTCCGCTGCTTTTTGAAGAGAAGAGCTTCAAGGCCGGTCGCGCGGGAGAGCGACCTTACCGGCTGCCAAATCCGCCAAACGATCCAAGTCCAATTCCTCGGCGCTCTTTACGACGAGGTCGGCTATCGTGAGGTCTTGGCGTTCGCTGAATTGGTTCGGAATGGCCACAGCTTTCAAGCCCGCCTCTTTGGCGGCTCGGCACCCTGGTTCTGAGTCCTCCAGCGCCACAGCAAGGTGCGGTTCGACGCATAAGGTTTGCACTGTCTTTAGGTAGATGTCAGGGGCGGGCTTCGGATTGATCACCATGTCACGCGTGACCACCACGTCGACATACCCGCGCAGACCGAGGCGCTGCAATCCGTCTTCGACCCAGCCATTGCCGGAGTTGCTCGCAACGCCGATACGCAACTGGCGTTCCCGGGCGCTCCGGAAAAGTGCTTCGATCCCGGGCAATGTCCTTGCTTGAATTGTTAAGTCCCAGTTTCTGGCTTCTCGTTTCGGTATGATCTGCGACCAGTCGAGTTGGCGGCCGAGTAGGTGTTCAAGATGAACCGCAGGGTCGAATCCACCGATGTATCCGGTCGCATGCCTCCAGTCATCAATGTTTAGGGTCGCCCCAAATTCCTCGTACACCTCCTGCCAACTGATGAAGCCGGGGGTCTCGGTATCGACGATCAATCCGTCGAAATCAAAAACAATTGCGGCGAGTGTCATCCTGGTTGTGGTATCGGTTGCCCGGAGAAATGGAGGCTGGAAGGCGGCTGTCCGGTAATCCTCCGGATCCCGGGTGCGGCTCCGAATCAACAAGCCGCCCGACTTCAGCGCTTAAGGCTGACTTCGAAAAGCTCAGAATCGGCAAAGAATCGCTTCAACTCCACGATAGCGTTCTCCGGGCTATCGGACCCGTGAACCACATTGAACATGACGTCCCTGCCAAAGTCGCCTCGGATTGTTCCCTTTGCGGCCTTTCGGGAATCAGTCGGTCCCATGAGTTCGCGGACCAGAGCGACAGCATTCTTGCCGGACAACGCCAAAGCAATCACCGGGCTGGATTGCATGAAAGCTTTAAGGTCTGGATAAAAGGGCCTATCCAGGACGTGGGCGTAGTGTTCGGCGAGTTCATCATCCGCCAGCAGCATCATCTTGCAGCCGACAATCTCCAAGCCGGCTGCCTCAAATCGATTGATCACATTGCCGCAATGGCGATCCGCAAGGCAATCCGGCTTAAGCAGTACAAGGGTCGTTTCGATCATAATTGACCTTTCCGTTTCGCACGAAGCTGGATTTTTTCAAGGACCATCCGCTAGCCTGGGTCGCTCCTAGTGCGGCGTAGCCGCGACCAAATCGTCCTCGAACTCGTCCTCATCCTCGGTCTTGGTCCCATCCCAAGAAGC
The DNA here is from genome assembly GCA_019236035.1 of Verrucomicrobiota bacterium. GTDB lineage: Bacteria > Verrucomicrobiota > Verrucomicrobiia > Chthoniobacterales > JAFAMB01 > JAFAMB01. The sequence goes on from JAFAJU010000198.1 coordinate 7,047, forward strand.
GGTTCGCGATGTGAGAAAACGGTCTTGAGGGGCGTTGTCCGCAACGCCCGGGAGCAGCAGATACCGAGTTCGAGGACGATTACGAGAGGGATCCTGCACCGAAATTGTCGCAAACCACAGCGAAACCGAACCGCGGGCTAGCGGAAATTGCCGGATGGGCTGTATTTTTTGTCCCAAGCGTGGCCTCACTCATATCGAACTTGTGATTGAGCCCGTAATGCTAACCTTTGTCTTAGCTCCGGCCAACAAATTCGGGTTCGCTATTTCTGTGAAGAGCTCACGGTCTTTCTCCACATCACATCGGATCGTCGAACTGGACGTACATGACGTCGCATTCGGAGGTGCCGGCGTCGGCCGCCTCGAAGGCAAAGTCGTTTTTGTGCCGCTCACTATCGATGGGGAACGGGTCCAGGCTAAATTGATAGAGCGCAGGAGCGGCTATGATCGCGCCCAACTGACGAAGGTTCTACTTCCCTCAACGCGCCGCGTCGGCCCCGTTTGTCCCCATTTCGGCAGGTGCGGGGGATGCGATTATCAGCATATTGCCTACGATCACCAGCTGGAATTAAAGCGCCGCCAGGTCATTCAACTGTTAGAAAGAATCGGGCGAATTACGGATGTCCAAGTTTCACCTACCTCGCCTTGTGCCCGTCCTTACGCATTTCGAAACCGGATCACGGTACATGCGATGGAAGGCAGGATCGGTTTTTTTGAAAAGAATAGCCGCAATGTGGTCGATGTGGAGCATTGCCCCATCGCCGTTCCGGCCGTAAACGAGGAGTTGAAAGAGCTTCGCGAAAAAGGCCTTCGCGACGGGCAACACCGAACGCTACGCGGATTGGACGTTCCGCGAACATTTACACAGACCAATGAGTTCATCGCCTCGGCGTTGGTTGACTATGTCGCCCGCCAGGTGACAGGGGATATCCTGGTCGACGCTTACTGCGGTTCAGGTTTTTTCGGGCATGCCTTAGCGCATCGATTCCGGATTGTCATCGGCCTCGATTGGAACGAGCCGGCAATCGCCGCAGCAAAGCTCACTGCGAATCCAAACGAAGAATATATCTGCGACGATGTTTCCGCAGCGATCGCATCAGTACTCGAGGAGTATGAGCCGCAAACAATCATTCTTGATCCCCCAGCGGATGGGCTTAAGGGCTCGGTGACAAAAGCTCTGCTGACGAAGCCCTCGAACCGGCTGATCTATGTTTCGTGTAATCCAGCGACGCTCGCCCGGGATCTATCTCGCCTGGCAAGTCGATACCGTATAATTGAAATCCAGCCTTTCGACATGTTTCCACAGACTGCAGAAATCGAGGTGGTTGCGGTGCTGGAGGCGCGCCCATAGGGTCCTATGGGTCCCATGTGTCCTATAGGGAAAGGTCAATTTTCGTTCATTTGAGCCCTAATGCATCGATTTTTGCACGCACTTGTTCGTCCATACGCACCAACTCCGGCCAGCCCCGGTTGTAACCTTCGGACGGTAGTTTCCTAGTCGCGTCGAATCCCATGTGCGATCCGATATTTGGGATGTTTGGCGCATGATCCAAGCTATCGGATGGATTCTTAATAAACGTGGTGTCACGCTGGGGATCGGTATTCGCACAAAGTCGAAACAAGACTTCGCTCGTGTTGTGCACATCGCAGTCGGCGTCCACAACCACGATATACTTTGAGAACATCATCTGCCCCATCCCCCATAACCCATGCATGATCTTGTAGGCCTGATAGGGGTACTGTTTCCGGATGCTGACAAAAACCAGGTTATGGAAAACACCCTCAGCCGGCAGCGCCATGTCCACGATTTCTGGAAAATTCATCTTGAACACCGGCAGAAAGACCCGGACGCTGGCATCACCCAGGTAAAAATCTTCCATCGGTGGCACTCCAACGATGGTCGCAGGGTAGATTGCCCCCTTTCGGTGGGTGATCGCGGTTAGATGAAAGACGGGGTACTTGTCAACTGCCGTATAAAAGCCTGTGTGATCACCAAAAGGCCCCTCATCCCGAAGCTCACCTGGCTGTACAAAGCCTTCCAGAACGAAATCGACGTCTGCAGGCACCGCCAGATCCACGGTCTCGCATTTCACAAGCTCAACCGACTTCTTACGAACGAAACCGGCGAACAACACCTCGTCCAGCCCGTCGGGCAGCGGTGCAGTCGCCGCAAACGTGTATGCTGGGTCGCCCCCAAGGCAAACAGCGACCGGCATTCGCTCGTTTTTCTCATAGTAACGACGTCCGTGCCGAGCGCCGACCTTATGCACTTGCCAATGCATCGCTGTTGTCCGGCCATCAAAAATTTGCATCCGGTACATCCCGACGTTTCGTTCGCCGGAATCGGGGTCGGCCGTATAGACCATCGGCAAAGTGATAAAGCGTCCACCATCCTTCGGCCAACAGAATAGAACCGGAAGATCATGTAACGAAAAGTCGTCGCCCTTCTCGAACCGGTGAATTTCTTCCTTACAAGGGCCATCCGAAACATTTTTCGGGCGAGCGTGCAAAAGATCGACGCCTTGTTTTAAGAGCGACCAAGCTTCGCGCAACGACTTGGGCGGCTTGGCCTTCAGGATCAGCTGCATCTGATGCGCCAGTTCATCCACTGATTCCAACCCGATCGCCAGCGCCATCCGGCGTTTGGATCCCAGGGTATTAATTGCCAGTGGAAATCGAGAAGGTTTCCCATCGATGGTCGGTTTCTCGAAGAGCAGAGCCTTTCCACCCCCTGGCGCCTTCATCTGGCGATCCGCCATTTCTGTGATTTCCAGCTCGGTCGCCACCGGTTCGCGGATGCGGATCAGATCGCCACCCCGATCCAGTGCGCCAACGAATTCGCTCAATGCGCCATATGCCATGACAGCTCAAACCTATCGATGAGCGCGAGCGCTTTCTCAATACCGCAGATACTCCCATCCCGAGCAACGACCTCCTTCGAAAAAGACACTTTTGTATGGCACTTCGTAAGAAACAACATCTGCGTAAGGATCGAATGGATACGGATAGGGGCCGAAGGAATAGAAAAAATGATTACGGCGCTGGAGCCCGCCTCGCCAATATCCGAACCCGTAATAGCCCGGATAGTCATAGGGGTAGTAATAGGGCACAAATTCGCTGCGTAGGGTTGTGTAGGTCCAGGCTTCGAATGCTTGGCCTGACCGAACCCCAGAACGGATCCGATCAGGTCTACCCCAGGCGATGTATACCGCGCCTTTCGGCAACCCTTCCCTGATCCGGCCTTGCCAAACCAACGCCTGATCCGTCGGGGAAAGCGAAGCGTAAACTTGGGGATTGGATTGAATGCGGCTCTGGACAGTAGAACAACCTGCCAGGAAGACTAGAAGAAGAGTGATGAATCCGAGGCAGACCGTGCGAAACATAGTAAGTACTTCACCTCCCAGGACCTTACGCGAGCCAACTGCGCTGTTCAATGCCCTTGCGCCTGCGTCATTCCCGGAAGTCTCAGGTAGCTAACGTCTTGCGCGAACGGCCGTGCTGCGTAGTGTCCCTTCCATGGAAGATCGATTCGGTCATCACATCAGTTATTTGAGAGTATCGATCACCGAC
>JAFAJU010000576.1 GCA_019236035.1 Verrucomicrobiota bacterium
CGCGCCGAAGCCGGAAAGCCTCGACTTTGATAATGCGACGGCGGTACCGGTCGGCGCCCTGACTTCCTGGCAAGCGATCTTTGACACCGCAAATCTCCAAGCCGGACAGAGAATCCTGATCACAGGCGCATCGGGTGGTGTCGGTTCAATGGCTGTGCAGCTGGCCAAAGCGAAGGGGGCATTCGTAGTCGGGACGGCTTCGGGTAAAAACGAGGAATTCGTCCGAAACTTGGGCGCGGATGAATTTGTCGATTACACCCGCGAGAAATTTGAGGAGAGAGTGCGCGACGTTGACGCCGTTTTCGACACAATAGGCGGCGACACTTTGGAGCGATGTTTTGCAACGCTCCGGCACGGCGGATGTTTAGTTACGATCGTCGCGCCGCCGTCCAATGAAAAGGCGGAGAAGCTTGGTATCCGGGCCACGATGATCGGCGTGCAACCAAGCGGACGGCAACTACGCGAAGTAAACCGTTTGATCGCCGCGGGTAAACTAAAAACACATATCGCAACCGTTCTCCCGCTGTCGGAAGTCCGTAAGGCTCATCAACTTTCCGAGAGTGGACGCACGCGCGGCAAAATTATTTTGCATCCAGACGAGTCTTCCGAATCATCATCTGCGGTGCGATAATGGCGGCCTCAACAAAATCGGGCACCGAAATCACGTCAAGTCTTTGCGACGCTTGATACTCATCATATTTTCGTCCTTCCAATAACATTTGTATTGAGTCAGGATGAACTATCGCGCCAACGGCAACGCCTCGTTGGCGGCCCTATAATTCAATACCAGATCGCCCTCACTCGTCACCAGATGAACGCTCGATCCTTGCTTGTAGGAGCTGCGCTTGTGCTGTTCAGCGTAACTCTGTTTTCAGACTCTGCTTATGCAACCTCTAACTATGCTTACAAGCCCGACGAATATGTCGTTATCGTCGACGGCCGCTCTCCCGATGGACGATACACGATCGCTTCCCATGGCGATGGTGAAGACGGCTACGAGAATTTTCACCTCTATCTAATGGATGGAACGACAGGGAAAAAAATCGGTCCCCTGGAAGAGATCAAAGATACCCTCGACACTGGGGCAGATGCCTTTTATGCAAAATGGTCGGCAGATTCCAGCCAGGTCTCGATTACCTACCGAGTTGATAGACATGTTGCTGTGATGATTCGCTATCGAATCGCGAACAGGCGCGCTTACCGCATCGACGGACCGAAGCAGGTGGCTGGACTGCCCACGGGCTAGCGACGGATATAAGCACTTGCCTATTTGTGCGATATTGGGCGTTAAGGAAGGAGATGCTGAACGCGTTACCGCAGCTCTCCGAATCCTTGTGAAACGCTATTCTGATGACTAATCCGATGAGAACTAAAACTTCGACGAAATTAGAGGCGGCCGAGGGTCAGGGAAGCAGATTAGATTCACCCAAAGTCTGTCCGGACCCAGCTCGAATCAGGATATTAGAAGAACTGGCTGACAAGGTTCTCTGGCTTGCTTGTTGGATGATTCATCATGCAAATCATATCCGGCCGAATCGCGATGGTGTGAAGGTCGGCGGGCATCAAGCGTCGAGCGCGTCACTTGTAACGTTAATGACGGCGCTCTATCTAGACGTCGTCCGTCCGCAGGATCGCATCGCCGTGAAGCCTCACGCTTCGCCAGTTTACCACGCGATCCAATACCTGCTGGGAAAACAAACCAGAGCAAAGCTGGAACGCTTTCGCGCCTTTGGTGGCGCTCAATCGTATCCCTCGCGCACAAAAGACACCGATGACGTCGATTTCTCTACCGGCTCGGTTGGTCTCGGCGTCGCCATCACCTTGATGTCAGCGATCGTACAGGAATTCGTTCAATTGAAACGATTGCTGCCAAGGGATCAACCGCCGGGACGTCTGATTGCGTTAGTCGGTGATGCGGAACTGGACGAAGGCAATGTCTTTGAGGCTCTTTTCGAGGGCTGGAAGCATGACGTGCGAAATGTGTGGTGGGTCATCGATTACAACCGCCAGAGTCTCGACAGCGTCGTGACGGATCGCTTGTTTGACCGCATTGACAGCGTGTTCAAGACCATGGGGTGGCGAGTCGTCGTGCTCAAGTATGGCAAGAAACTTCAGGAAGTATTCAAAGGCCACGGTGGGACCGACCTCCAAGAGTGGCTCGACACTTGCCCGAACTCACTTTATTCAGCGCTTGTCTACAAAGGCGGACCGGGATGGAGAGAACACCTGCAGCGCGATACCAAGCGGTATCCGGGCATCCACCATGTATTAAAAGAGTTTGATGATACCCGGCTGCACCGTTTAATGATGAATCTCGCCGGACATGACATGACAGCCTTGCTTGATGCGTTTCATGGCATTCAGGACGACCAGCCCACCTGCTTCATCGCTTATACCATTAAGGGTCATGGATTGCCATTCGCGGGTCACAAGGACAACCACGCGGGACTGATGACTCTTGAGCAAATGGAGACCTTCAAGCGAACAATGGGGATTGCGGAAGGCGAGGAGTGGAACAAGTTCACCGGGCTGAATGTTCCAGCTGGTGAGATTGAGCGCTTGCTGGCTGCAGTGCCATTTGTGCAACAAGAAAGCCGAACGTTTGAGGCATCCGTCGTCGCCGTTCCCCCAGTGCCCGTGCCAATAGGGGGTGAACCAATGTCAACCCAACAAGGTTTTGGCCGAATTTTGAACGACTTGGCCGCGGCAAACTGTGAACTAGCAGATCGGATCGTCACCACTTCACCAGATGTCACAGTATCAACTAACCTGGGAGGTTGGGTCAACCGTCGGGGCGTCTTTCACCGGAATAAGTTAGCCGACGTTTTCAAAGATGAAAGGGCTCTGTCGCCGCAGCGGTGGGCGATGTCTCCCTCTGGGCAGCACTTAGAACTTGGTATAGCTGAACATAATCTCTTCTTAATGTTAGGCGCGCTGGGCCTTGCCGCTCCGCTTTTCGGTGTGCGACTGTTTCCGATCGGAACGGTTTATGACCCGTTTATTTGTCGCGGCCTCGATGCTCTGAATTATGCGTGTTACCAAGATTCGCGATTTATTCTGGTCGCTACCCCCTCCGGGATAACGCTCGCACCTGAGGGTGGAGCCCACCAATCGATAAACACACCCTTGATCGGCATGGCACAAGACGGACTCGCTTATTTTGAACCGGCTTACGTGGACGAGTTAGCCGTCATCATGGAATGGGCGTTCCACCATTTGCAACCGCCTCCACCAAAGGGCGGCTCGGTTTATCTTCGCCTTTCTACCCGGCCGTTGCGTCAACCCGGACGTGAATTGACAGATTCCTTGAGGGAGGGAATTATCACTGGCGCATATTGGAGAGTCCGGCCCACGAGTCGTACCGGTCTGGCAATTGTCTATTGCGGAGCGATCGCAGAAGAGGCTCAAAAGGCTCACGCCATGCTATTGGACGATATACCTGGCACCGGTCTGCTCGCGATTACCTCACCGGATCGACTCCACGCAGATTGGTTGCACCACAAGCGTCGCGGCAGCGTTAACAGCCACGTTGAGCGGTTATTAGCACCACTGTCACCTGATGCCATGCTAGTAACAATATTAGACGGTCATCCCGCGACACTCTCCTGGTTGGGTAGCGCGGCTCGGCGTCGCGTCCAGCCCCTTGGGGTCGAACGTTTCGGTCAGTCTGGAGATACCTTGGATCTCTACCGCGCCTACGAGATCGACGCAGAAGCGGTCCTCGATGCAGTGGCGATGGCCAGTGTTGAGGAGGCCAACGCGGTCGCCAACCCGAACTAAATTCAAATTCCGAAGTTGGAGGAATCGTGTTCGTCCTCGTCGTCGCGCTCGTACTCGATCTGTGGGACTTCGGCGCCGGAAAGCCGAAGCCGGAAAGCCTTTTTCGACCAACCTGTCGAAGAAACTACAGCCAGAAACGGTCTCTTGTTTAGCTCCATGACGAAGCATCGATGACTGTGAATATGGCTCAGCAATTGCTCCGGACTTTCCTTGGCAACAGCGCTGGATGCTGCTTCTCCCTCCACCGGCATCGGGTCTGATGCAACTCTGACACTGGCGAGCCTGTTCAATCGCTCATAAAGCGTCATCGCCGAATTAGAAACATAACGAATCATTTAATATGTCTGAAACTGCGTGTCTCACGATCGACGGCAAGGTGCACAAGTATCCCGTTATTACGGGTACAGAGGGCGAGAAGGGCATCGACATCCGCAGCTTGCGCAGCGATTCCGGCTATATCACTTACGACGACGGATATGCCAACACGGGATCGTGCATGAGCAGAATCACCTTTATTGATGGCGAAACGGGCATCTTGCGCCACCGCGGTTATGCCATAGAGGAACTCGCCGCAGGTTCCGATTTTATTGAAGTCGCCTACCTCATAATTTATGGGGAACTACCGAACCGGGACCAAATCGCTTCATTTCGCAATCTCATTCTCGGCAACGCGGCCATCCACCAAAGCATGTTCCACAGTTTTGCGGGGTTTCCAGCCTCCTCCCACCCGATGGCGATACTTTCTGCCATGCTCAATTCGCTCGGGTGCTATTACCCCCACATGGCGACCAACAATCGTGAACAGGACCTTGAGCACTTGGATGATGCCGCCACCATCCTCATTTCGAAGGTTCGCGCCCTGGCCGCCATGGCTTATCGCATGAAACTGGGGCGACCGTTCATTTATCCCAGAGGCCAGTTGTCGTATTGTTCGAACCTACTCCACATGATGTTCTCCGAGCCCTATGCTGACTATACTGCCAGCTCAAGAGTCGATCGTGCGCTGAATCTTGTCCTGCTCTTACACGCCGATCATGAACAAAACTGCAGCACTTCGACTGTACGAATGGTTGCTTCCGGTGGCGCCAACCTGTTTGCATCTGTGTCCGCCGGGGTGTGCGCTCTCTGGGGCCCCGCGCATGGCGGCGCTAATATGGCGGTCATTGAAATGCTCGAATCGATTCATAAAGAGGGTGACGATGGCACGAGATTTGTGGAAGCAGCCAAGAGTGGGGATCGCAGCAAGCGACTGATGGGCTTCGGGCACCGCGTCTACAAACACTATGATCCGCGCGCCCAGATACTTAAGGAAGCGTCAAAGAAGGTCTTCGCTTCGATGCGTTTACAGGATCCCGTGCTTGATATTGCGCTTAAACTGGAAGAGATCGCCAGTCATGACGAGTACTTTATAACACGCAAGCTTTATCCAAATGTGGACTTTTACAGCGGCATCATCATGCGCTCGATAGGCATTCCGATTGACTTCTTCACCGTTTTGTTTGCCATAGGCCGGATGCCGGGTTGGATTGCCAATTGGAAAGAAATTGCGACGGGAAAATCTTCAATCCATCGTCCACGCCAGATCTACACCGGTTCCACGTTGCGTAAGTTCGTCCCACTTGAGGAGAGGTTGTAGGCGAATCAAAGGAGCGAAAGCCCGGAGGCTCCATTTTACTACAGAGGCACAGAGTTCAACTTAAACATCAGCCAATTCCAGGTCTATATTGGACAATGCAGGCGGAGACTAATCGTGCGACCACGATTTGGTTCTCCCATGAAAAAGATAGAAGCTCTGATTGGTCGACCTGGGGTGGAGATTCTTCTGGCGAAGATGGGCAGTGACGGCCGGCCCGTCCTGGCAGAGATCAGCATCGTTGAGAGCCGAAGTCGATTTTGCAAACTGCCTTCTTGTAAGGACCATCAACCAGAATGGCAGCCGTGCGTAAGGCTTGATCTAATCGTCTCGGATCGCGAAACACAATCCGCGGTCGACATGATTCGCAAGCATTCACACCTGCCGCGCTGTTGTGACAGCAATATCATCGTGTTTCCAATAGAAACTACGCTCGAAATCAGCGCACGGCAGAGTTAATTAAGAGTCTCTGCCTCAGGTTCTTCCTTTTGAGGCCTTCCTACTGAACTAAATCAGCCCCTTGTCTTTCGCTATGCCTTCCAGCATTTGTTGGGTCCGTTTGCCCAGCGATCCCTGGACAATCAGCCCGGCCCACACGCCCGTGTGATCCGACGGGCAGAATACGACTGAAACCCCGTCAGCAGACCGGCAGGAGAGCAGCGCCGCATCCCGATGCTTCTCATAGTAGCCATCGAATAGTGAACCACGCTGCTTTTCAAGATACTGCTTGAACGGCGTGCTGAATTCCTTCTGTGGTTTTTCGACTGGCCCGCAGTGCTGCGCCGCATCCACTCTAGAGTGTTTGTGCGGCACAATGCCCATCGTCCGTTCGATTTCCTCGGATAGAACAAGATTCGACGCTAATTCCATAAGTTTGCCCTTTTGTCATTGGATGATTTTTACGGTTTTCGCGAACTTTATTGCTTCCACTGAACGATTGCCAACCGTCTCTTGGCCGAATTGCTTCACTAATTGTCGATGCTGCCGAGGCTCTTTTGCTCAAGACGGATCGCTCGCGGAAGGAATCCGAATACCGCGAAACTAATGTGAACCGTACGTGGGTCGCCATTGGAAGGACCGGACAAAGACTAAAATCAAACGGCTACCGCAAACTGCCGGCCAGAAACTGTCTAAGCCGCTCGCTTTTTGGTTGCCCAAAAACTTCGGCCGGCGGACCTTCTTCCTCGATCTTCCCTTCATGCAGGAAGATCACGTGACTGGAAACGCTCCGGGCAAAACTCATTTCGTGAGTCACGACCACCATGGTTCTCCCTTCCGCTGCGAGCTGTTGCATGACCCTGAGCACTTCGCCGACGAGCTCCGGGTCCAGGGCAGACGTAGGCTCATCGAAGAGCATGACCTCAGGTTCCATGGCCAAAGCTCGCGCGATCGCAACCCGTTGTTGTTGTCCGCCGGAAAGATGCACCGGATACATCTTCTCTATGGCCTCGCCGAGCCCGACCTTGGAGAAATTTAGCCGCGCTCGTGCGATAGCTTCGGCCTTGGAAAGCCCAAGGACGTGTACAGGCGCCTCGATGACATTTTCCAGCGCGGTCAGGTGGAGCCACAGGTTAAAGTGCTGGAACACCATAGCCAACTTGATGCGCATCTTTCGCAATTGGGCCGGATCCACGACCGCCAAATTCCCTTTCCCATCCCGTTGCAGCCGGATCTCTTCATCGTTCAAGTAGATCCGGCCTGCATTCGGCCGCTCGAGAAAATTAATGCAGCGCAGGAAGGTACTTTTGCCGGAGCCACTGGCCCCGATAATGCTGATCACGTCGCCCGCGTCCGCCCGCAGTGATACTCCTTTCAGCACTTCGTTGCTGCCGTATTTTTTATGGAGATCTTCGACGATTAACTTGTGCATCCCGGGTGCGCTTTCAGGAAGCGAGCCAAGGCCTCGTCCAGCGAAGCCCAATCGATCCTCTGCGCGACGATACCGTAGATGGTATGTAGAAGAATGTTGCTGTGGCGGCAATAATTATTGAGTGGAACGAGCTTATGCCCGGTCTCGATTTTTGCCTCGTAAGCCGAACGACCGCTCACAATGGCGGTGAAACCGCGCGATAGAGCCAGATCGACCGCAGCTTCCCATAAGCGGAAAAAAAGCATCCATTCCTTCGGGCGCTTGTAATCTATCCCGATGAACATGTTAATCATTCGTTCGCCCATATCGAAACAGAGCATGAACGCGATCATCTCGCGGGTAACCTCTTCCCGGAGGACGATGAAATGGGTGGCCTGCTTTTCAGCGACGACCTCAAAGAACTTCCGATTGAGCCGCTCAAATTTCGTAACCGACTTTTCATAGGTCTGCCAGAATAAACCAAAGATATCGTCCAGCGTCTTTGTGTCTGGGCGTTGAATGATCTCCACGCTGAGCGCAACCAGTTCTCGACTGCGTCTGAGTTTGGTTTTTAGCTTACGTCGCCTCGACCCCTTCATGGCCGCGAAGTAATCCTCTTTTCGATGGGACGCGAATTCCACCATGGTGTTTGGGAAACTGATCACACGAAATAGCCTTCGCTGCTGCGCGAGCCAGTTTAGATCGGCCGACGAACTTTCCGGGAAGTCTTTCCAAACAATCAGCGGAGCGCGAATCTCAGCGGCTTTCTTTTCCAGCGCAACTTGAACGGCAAGCAGCGCTGCACGCCGATTAACATGGGAAATAAGGCCGACTCTGCTTTCATCAAGAACGGGCGAACCCACAAATAGGGTCCGCTGGTAAAAGACCGACGGCACGATCTTTCCCACTAATCGCAACAGCCGTAAGAATTCGTGCGGAGCAACTTGTTCGACGGGTACGTCCATGGTGAAAATCGGCGCTATTCCAACCGGACACCCGAGATGTTTGATTAAGCCATAGAAAAAGGTGAACTGGTCATCAATGCCGGATTGATCGAGCGCTTCGTACCACCAGCGGCCCTCGCCCGGGACGTGAAAGCAGGTGTCCCATAGGCCATTTGGAATCTGGGTAGACCTTTTTAAAAACTCAACCTCATACGGCACCAGGTTCATGCGCGCGCTACTACAAGACCAACTCCGATAAAAATCAAGCATACACCAATCCAGCGCGTTCTCGTGACCTTTTCGCGAAGCAGGCAACGGGACATGAACGTGACCGAAATCAGATTCAGGCTACTGATCGCGTACGCGGCACCGACATCGAGAAACCGCAACGCATGAGAATATATCACTGTTTCAAGCAATAGAATCACGACCCCGAACGAAATCCAAAGATACCAGCGAACAGCTCCCAGAACAGATTTTTTCAAAAACACCTGACCGACGCCCTCCAGCAGCGTGCAGATGACTACGAGAAACACACCGATTGCCGTTTGGCCCATCACGCCTCATGCTCCTTGGATTGGGTGACATGGTCCGTCTGACTGATGAACCAGACACCAGCGAGCACAATGATGATACCTGCTATCTGAATCAGGTCGACCGCCTCCTTCAAATACAGAACGGATAAGCAAAAAACTGAGATATAGCTCAACGACGTGACGGGTTGCGCGTAGCTCAAATCTGCATCGCGAAGGATCATGAGCCAATTAAAGAACTGGCATGCCATCAGAAATATCACGCATACGAACAGTGGGTCATGCAAAACGGCCTGCACATTGAGCCAGGCCGATCCATCGTCAGGCAGGGACAGCACCGCAGACTTCCAAACAAGCTGCAAAGCTGTATCGATCAGGATCGCAAGGAGCAAGCCCGCTGCCAGCCTGATGGGAAATTTCTTTCTCACGCTCATCCAGTTACTTTTGATCGCTCCGTAGGCTTTGAGCAACAGCACAGGCGAAATTTTAACTTGTTGAGCCTGCATCGCTCGCAAATCTCTGAAGATTTGCGAGCGATGCAGGCTACCCCAGGAAAGCGAGCCATCGACGTTCGGCCTTTTGAAAAAGCCAAATGAGGGTAAAAGAGACACAGAGATATAAAAGCGCCGCGCTTCCGTATGCCACGAAGGGCAGATAGTACTCGGACGAGGCATTGCGAGCGACTTTCAGGAGATCGGGTACCGTCGCGGTGGCCGCGAGAGTCGTGGCGTGCAGCATCAGAATCACTTCGTTACTATAGGCCGGTAACGCCCGCCGCAACGCCGCGGGCAGGATGATGCAACGGTAAAGAACGAAGTTGGACATTCCGTAAGCCCGCGCAGCTTCGATTTCGCCGTGCGGCGTTGCCTTGATAGCCCCGGCAAAGATTTCCGTCGTGTAGGCCGCCGTGTTCAAGGTGAATGCCAATATCGTGCAGTTGAACGCATCTCGAAAAAATGTGTTCAGGAACGGCGTCGCACGAACAGCATCTAAACTGTAGACCCCCGAATACAAAAGGAGCAGCTGGACATATAAAGGCGTCCCTCTGATTACGTAGGTATAAAGCGACACTGGAATGGACACCCACCGATTGGTTGACGCCTTCGCAACAGCCAATGGCACGGCCAAAAAAAATCCGAGACCGACTGAAGCTACCGTTAACCAGAGCGTGATGACAAGTCCCGTCAGACGGCCCGGCGCGCCCCAAAGATATTGTTGCCAGTATTGTTGAATCAGTTCGTTCATAGCTCCGGCTTTCGAATCCCGATGGAATAGTGCCTTTCCAAAACCATGAACACGAGGTTCGAAAGCGTGGTCAGCAACAGGTAGATCAAGCCGGCCAGGGATAAGAAGAAAAATGCATGGTAGGCCCCTTTGGAACTTGTTCCAGTGATCGCGTCCTGAGCCGCTCTCACGACTTCGTGTAACCCGATGATCGAGACTAACGCTGTGGCCTTCAGAATCACCTGCCAGTTATTACTGATGCCGGGCAGCGCAAAACGCATCATTTGTGGAAAGAGCACTCGACGGAAGACCTGCCAGTTAGTCAGACCATAGGCGGCCGCCGCTTCGAGTTGGCCTTTCGGAACGGCCAACACTCCACCTCTAAAAGTCTCCGTAAAGTACGCGCCGTAAATGAAACCGAGAACACAGACTCCGGCGAAGAAAGGATCAATGTCAATCTGCTGTTGGTTGAGAGCATCCGTGAGTCGGTTCAACCAATCCTGAAAGCTATAATAGAGCAGGAGCATCAAAACCAGGTCGGGTACACCGCGGATCAGCGTTGTATAGATCGTTGCCGGAAATGATAGCCAGAGACTCCGCGAGAGTTTAGCGGCCGCCCCTATGAGCCCGATAACAAATGCAAAAACAAGAGAGAGCAATGCCAACTGGATTGTTTCCAGGGTCCCTCCCCAAAGCTGTTGCCCGTAACCCTCCAAAAGCATTTAGTGTCCTGTCCCCGAAATAGCATGCCTTTCGCCGCAGGTCAGTTGGCTGTACCGTCGCTACTTTCCGTAAATGTCGAAGTCAAAATATCTTTTTGCGATCGTCTGGTAAGTTCCATCTTTCAAGAGCTCGGCGAGGGCATTGTTCAGGGCATTCCTCAGATCCGTGTCTCCCTTACGGAGACCTATGGCTGCCGCGTTGCCTAAGATTTTCGGATCTTCTATTTCAGGACCTGCAAACTCGAACCCCTGGCCTTCCGGCGTTTTGAGGAAACCAAAACCAGCCTGCGCTTCATCCTGGAGGCTCGCATCTAGACGCCCCGAC
>JAFAJU010000250.1 GCA_019236035.1 Verrucomicrobiota bacterium
GCCAACTGGCCGCGGCCCGGAGGGTTGCGATGAAAATGGGCCGGCGGCTGCGTTGCTCGTCGGTTACGTATCGCTTCAGATATGGCCCTCTAACGCCAGTCCGGCTCGGACCGCCAGTCCGGCTCGGACCGCCTTGCCGACGGCCCATTTTGATCGCAACGAAAGACATGTTATTTCGGGGACAGGACACTAGGCCGCGTCGTTCACCAATCATTGTAGGTTCGTGCGCACGGCAGGCTAAATCGTCTCTTCAGATATGGTCAGTATTTGACCGGGACTTGCTCCATCTGAGCTTCTATGGTGCTTTGGATTCGGCAGCGAGCCGCTTCAACTTGCCGGCCAGAGACGCTTTCGCAGCCGACGACATGCGATCGATAAACAGTATTCCATTCAAATGATCATTCTCATGCTGTACGGCTCGCGCCAGCAGGCCCGCTGCCTCAAACTCTATTTGATTACCTTCCAGATCTTGCGCCTTAACTTTGACTTTTGCCGCTCGCGGTATCTCGGCCGTGATCTCCGGAAAGCTCAGGCATCCTTCAGTTCCAATCTCCTGTTCGTGATCTAATTGCAGTTCCGGATTAATTAGTATAAGCGGCATGTGTTCATTCGGATCGACCTCTTCTCCGCCCAACCACATCCTGCTCGGCCGGCTCTCGGCGTTGCTCACGTCGATGACGGTTAATTGCAGAGCCGTTCCCACTTGTTGCGCAGCAAGACCAACGCCGTTGGCTTCGTACATGGTTTCGAGCATATCAGCCGCCAAAACTCGGATCTCGTCGTCGATCTTCTCGAGGCGTTTCCCTTTCGCGCGAAGCACGGGATCTCCGTATATGACTATTTCTCGAATCATTTCTGATCGGGTGCCTTCGTGAACGTCGGCAGGTTTTTAACGCCCGCCTTTTTTAGCGAGTCAAGTACTTGCACAAGAAATCCAAACGAGACTTTTTGGTCCGCTTTCATGGCCAGCGGACGCTCCGGAGCCTTTTTTTGCACCTCTTGCAGCGCGGAGGTGAGCTCATCAACGCTCTTGAGCGGGTGATCCTCCAACATTATTTTTTCGTCAGCGGTAATGGCCAATACTATCGGATCAGTCGGGTTTTCAGCCTGCGTGGCGGTCTTGGATTCCGGCAGCTTGATCGACAGTTCTGTTTGCGCCGTTTTAAACGTCGTCGTGACGATAAAGAAAATAAGAAGCATCGCGAAATATCGATCAGCGAAACGATGATGACCTGCGGGGTCCGTCTCCGCTTGATGTGGAACCTCATCGCGCTGCTCCTTCGAGCGATTCACCCTCCGGCGCGAAGGTTTCCTGGCCACGGTTCGTTTGAAAAATTTTCTCGATCAGATCGGTGAGCAGCGATTCCATCTCCACTGCTAGTCTCTCAACACGTCGGGAAAAATACGTGTAGGCCACCAGGGCCGGGATCGCAATGGCCAGTCCTACGATCGTTGTGCTCAAGGCCTCACCGATGCCCCCGGCTATCCCCTTCAGGTCCGTAGTCGACATCACGCCCGACCCGATATTGCCGAAAACTTTCACCAGGCCGGTCACCGCGCCGAGCAGGCCCAGCAACGGCGCAATTCCGACTACGATCTCCAGAATGAAAAGCCCGCTCTCCAAGCGAACGATCTCCTGTCTCGCACGCGACTGCACCACCTCCAATGTCTCCTGCTTGGTCGCATTGTAGGGTCGTACCGCAACCTCAACAATTCGCGAGAGAGGTGACATGTCGTCCTGGATAAGGTGGCGCAAGTGTTCCGGTTCGGAACCCGGCCGTATTTTGTTGATCTCCTTCTCTATCAAAGCCGGGATGACCGCGCGGCGCCGCAACGCAAACGAGCGCAAAAGAATGACCGTCAGCGCGACAAAGGAGCACACTAACAAAAGGGCCATAAATACGCCGCCTTTGACGAAGAAATCTAACGTGTTTTCAAACAGGGCTAAATGGAACATGGCTAGTAGGTGAAATTAAAACTCATTGTGAACTCCATGCGATCCCCGGAAAGCAGCGGAGCGAGTTCATCAGGCATCGGTGGTATGTTTGCTTCTATGATGGACTGTAATGAAGTGGAGGCCAAAGTCTCGTTCGACGAATTGCGGAGAACCTTCACATCTTCCACCCTTCCGTCGGGACGCACATAAAATTTGATCTGGACCGTCCCGATATTAATCAAGTCGCTCCGTTCCCTGACATAGAAATACCACCTCGAACCAATGGCATCTTGCACGGCTTTTTCAAATCTCCCCTGAGGCGTTCCTAAAGCGGCAATCGAAGATCTTCCTCGGTTGTTAATGTTACCCTGCATCCGCGTGATCCGCTGTTCCTGCCGATAAGCCGTCGGCGGCGCACTTTGCCGTTGAGGCATTCTCTCCGCCTGACGGACCCGAGTCGGTCTTGGAGTCGGCGTCGGGCGTAACATCGCCAGCTGTTCATCAGTTGGGAAGACCTCCTCGGGCGTCGGGACCGGAGTCGGCGTGGGCTGCTCAACCGTCGGAGTCGCTGCCGGCGTTGGCGCCGGGCTCTGCGCGGGTGGCGGCCGCAGCATTGCAAACTGCTGATCCGATGGCACGACTTCCGGCGTTGGAGCAGGCGTTGCCGTAGGTTCTTTGTCCGCTTGCGCAACCTCCGGGGTTGGAGCCGGCGTCGGTGTAGGAGCGGGAGACGGCTTGGCTTCCGGCTTCGGAGTCGCCGTCGGGGTTTCAACCGGCTTTACCTCTTCCTGCTTCTCTTCCTTTTGCGGTGGCCCAGCCTGTTGCCCGGGGTCAGTGGAAAAAGCCTGCCCGCGATCGGCCAGCGAAAAGCTCTCGTTTTTGAAACCGATGTCCGGCGCTTCCTTTCCTTCCTGCGTCGGGATAGGAGCGTCTCCTTTCGCCGGTTGTTCACTGGCAGCCGCCGTGTCCTTGTCCGATTCGAACATCGAATCGACAGGTTTTTGATCGGTCTTCTGGTCGTCGTTTGTCCGCAGATATTGCCGCTCCTGCTTTTCCTCCTTTTGTTCCTCGGGGGGTGGAGTATCCAGCATGGTCAACTGCGGCGGCGATAGATCCTCCTTTTGAGGCGACAGCGACGCGTCCGGCCAAAGAGCGATCACCCTGCTCGAGCCAAGGATAATGATTAAATGCAAAACCAGCGACCCAACAATCGCCAGAATGATCTTTTTCCTATCTGACATCGACAAACCGCGCTAGAGTAAATCTCCTGTATCGGTAGCTCAAGTGATTCCGCACCTCCTGAATTTTTCTGATTCAGCCAGCTAACCGCACCACGCTCTCTCCTTTAAGACAACCGACTACGTCGAACACCGAAACCTGTGCGCATCGCTTTATGTCCGCGTCTTTGCCGATCTGCTGCAAAAGCTTGCCGTTCTTTGTTTGTCGCAGCCACTCCTCAACATCTTCGCCAACCCGTTCATAGAGGCTTCGCACAAAGACCGCCGCATCGGATAACCCGTCGTCAGCAAGTCTGGCGACAAGGGCTCCTGCGCCAATGGCATCCTCCAGACTGAATTCGTCTCCGGTTCCCGCGCAGACCAGCAGCAGACTCTTCGGGCGATGCCGAAAGAGATAGTCGGCCACAGCATCCATGTTCAATAACGAACCGATCAGGACCTTGGAGGCCCCCTTCATGCTTTCGATCGCAACCGTGCCATTCGTGGTCGTCAGCACGACACGCCGGCCTTTGATCTTTTCAAACTCCTCCGGTGAATTCCCGAGATCGAACCCCTGCAGAGGAAGCCCGCCTCGTTCCCCAGCCAAAAGGAGATCAGCATCATTCACCTTGAGGTTGCGAGCGGCTTCCACGGTCCCGACCGGAAAGATCATCTCAACTCCGGAAGCCAATCCCGTAATGATTGAAGAAGTCGCGCGTAAAATATCAAAAACGACAGCGGTTACACCGCTTAGGTCCGTTGCCGAGATTCTGCGAATCTCGCTTGGGCAGAGGGCTACTTGGATCATCTCCTTCTTCGGTACTTCAAACGCCAGTGGTGAAACAAGTATTGTTGTGCGTATCCCGCATAGCGACCAAAATAATTCGCGGAAAACGACTTTAACTCGCGTAAGGGAACCTTAGCGCGCCCGGTAAAATAGACTTCGTTAAGAACCCGCCCGATCCAGACGTCGATTGGTACGGCCTCCAACCGTTCGTACGCAAACAACAAGACGCAATTCGCGATCTTTTCACCCACTCCAGGCAGCTCGCAAAGCATTACGCGCGCCTCCTCAGCGGAACGATGGCGGAGCGCTTCAAGATCAACTCCTCCCGCAGCGACCATCTTGGCGGTGGCTAGGAGATTCCGGGCGCGGAACCCGAGTTTGCACTCAAGGAGCTTTTCCAACCGGATTTCTGCAAGCTCCTGTGGCTGCGGATAGGAAAAAGCCTCAAATTCACCGCATCGCAATCGCCGGCCAAATCGCTTCCGGATCGCAAGCGAGATCGCCTGGATTTGTTGAACTTGTTTTAGCGGGGAAGTCAGAAAGGTAGCTAGACATTCCCACGGAGGTTGCCGAATGATTCTCAGCCCCTGACCAAACTCCAGAGCTACCCTGATCGCCGGATCGTCCGGAAAAGTCTGTAGAATTGCCGGCAACGGATGGTCGAGAGCCAGATAATGCGCAGCCAGCTTTGCATGCTCGGCCGGCACCCGAATCGACGCCCCCACTTGCTCCAGGTACACCAGGTTCTCCGATATGGCTCCGACAAACCCTCTGCCGTACGGCGTCCAGTGAAAAACCTGCCCGGAGCAGAGCGTCTTTTCGAGATTGAAATGTGGAGCCGGAACGGCCCGGAGACGGATCACAGCTCTTAATTTTCGGCACCTCGGCAACAATCGCAAATTTGGCGGGGCCCTTCATCATGAGTTCGCAGGGGAAGCCCTGAGCCATATTCCGAAGTTGGAGCAATCGGACCGTCCTGTGCTCTATCTGTGGGACCTCGGCGCGGAACCGATCCTTCGGCAATGCTGGCTAGGGTGACAAACGCTCTATCCGCCAACTCCCATCCGCTTGCCGTACGTAAAGAAAACGATCGTGTAACCTATTCTCTCGACCCTGCCAGAATTCGAATCGTTTCGGAGACAGCCGGTAGCCGCCCCAGAATTCCGGCGTAGGTGGATCCGCGCCTTCGTGCTCCGCTTTGAGTGCCGCAAGCCTGGCCTCTAAGACTTCCCGGTTTTCGATCACGGAACTCTGCTTTGATACAATCGCACCAAACCGACTCCCTATCGGTCGCTGGTTAAAGTAGGTGACCGATTCTTCGCGACTGGTTTTCTTCGCGCTGCCCTCAATTTGGATCTGCCGCTCGAGCCAGGGCCAATGAAAGTTGAGCGCCGCTAACGGATTCTCTGCCAGATGCTGAGCCTTGCGGCTCTCATAGTTCGTGAAAAATGTGAAACCCCGTTCGTCGAAGCCCTTTAGAAGCACCACCCGAGCCGACGGCGCACCCTCTCGTGAGGCGGTCGCTAAAGTCATCGCGTTTGGCTCCCGGTCGCCGGCAGTTCGGATCGATTCTTCAAACCAGAGCCTGAACTGCTCAAACGGATCAGGACACAGATCTCTTCGGTAAAGACCTCGCAGCGTATACTCCTTCCTCAGCTCGCTGACATCGATGGTCGATTGCATCGGTTCCGAACTAATTACGAATTCGAGACCTTGTCGAGGCGTAACGTTAGAAACGCCCGACCGTTCGGCCAGCCTCCCACCATGCGCGCTCCTCAAATTTCGCCGCACCTGAGGCCGATTGATCCGCGCTCTTCAATAGAGTAAGATGTGCGCGCGCACCGGTGCGATTAGTAGTTTGTAGGTAGTCTCATGCTCAGCCGTACGAAAAGTTTTGCATTAACCTGCCTCCTGTTGGGCTCTTTCTCGCGAGTACTCCTTGCCCAATACTCGGTTCAGCTCGATCTGACGGAACAGAAAGCCTACCTCCTTTACAACGACCGCGCCGTGATGCAGTCGCCGATTTGTTCCGGACGCCCGGGTCACCTCACTCCGACCGGAACATTCCATATCACTCGCAAGGACCTCAATCACGTTTCCAGCATCTACGGCAGAATCGTTGATCGTTCGAATCGTACCGTCGTTGTGGACGCCGACGTTGACATGCCCACTCCAGCCGGTACCCGTTTTATCAATGCCCCCATGCGTTATTTCATGGAATTCGCACCCGGGATCGGCATGCACGCCGGATATCTCCCTGGCTATCCTGCGTCCCATGGATGCGTTCGAATGCCGGAAAAAGGCGCTATCGCTTTCTTCCAAGCCCTTTCTATTGGCGCGCCCGTCACCGTGTTTGGGTCGATACCGCGAAATCGCCAGTACCAGGTCAATAACCGCGACGACAATCAACGCTACTACGATCGCTTCTATAACGATCCTCGCTACTACTATCGAGGACGCGTGCTAACCCCCGGACCATTCGGATTCTGGCCCTTCTGAGGTGAGGTTTGGAGTTCGGAGTTCGGGGTTTGGAGTTCGGGGTTCGGAGTTTAGGGTTCGGGTGTGCGCGATTGGCCGCTCTGAACCCCGAACTCTGAACCCCGAACTCCGAACCCCGAACTCCAAACCCCGAACTCCAAACCTTAATAGTACTGGTCTCCCTGAATTCTACCGACGCCGACAATCTTCCCTCTCCCGCTGACCAGATAAAACTTCCCATACTCTTCATCCTCGTCTTTGAAGTCGATGGCCCAGTAACCATGCTCCGGACGCCAGGCAGCGCGTGTCACCTTGGACAATGGGTACGGATATTGTTTGTTCGCTTGCATGGCGATGGCGATGGCGGTCTCTCTCGGGATTCGTCCCGGAACATAAGTGTCGTCCGTCGATTCGCATCCAGCCAGAACGAACATGGCCAGTAGTAACGCCAGGTAACGCATGCGTCGAATCGTAAGATGTCAAAGCCGGTTTTCCAACTTGAAATCGCCAGGGTCCCTGAACAGACTCCCTCCGTATGTCTATCCAGGCTAGCCTCAATGACTCCATCGCGGCTATCCGCGCTTTATTCGACTTAGAGGCAACGGTGACCCTGGCCGCAGACCTGCTCCGCGCCATATTGCTGTCAGGCCGTAAAGTTCTGGTTTGCGGAAACGGAGGGAGCGCCTCGGATAGCGCTCACTTCGCGGCTGAACTAGCCTGCCGCTTCGTTTCGGATCGCCGCCCTTACCCGGCCATCTGTCTCACCGGGGAAGGAGCCTTGATGACCGCTATCGGTAACGACTACTCTTTTGCTGAGCTCTTCGCCCGACAAGTCCGGGCCTTCGGGTCCCCCGGCGATTTGCTCGTTGCATTGACCACCAGTGGCAAATCAGAAAACATTAAGCGCGCTCTTGTTCAGGCTAAGGAACTCGGATTGAAGTCGATCGCGCTCCTGGGCCGCGACGGCGGGTTTTGCCGCGGATTGGCAGACGTCGAGCTACTAATTCCTCTGCAAGTCACCGCGAGAATTCAAGAAGCACATAAAGTTGTCATCCACCTGCTTTGTGAACTCGTGGAGCCTGACCTCGCCAAACAATAACGGTGCTGCACATCCTCATCGCCACAGGTTTTTTCTTCGGAGCTATCATCGGATCCTTCCTGAACGTCTGCATCTATCGCATCCCACGGGGCATATCGCTCGCAAACCCGGCCCGATCATTCTGTCCGTTTTGCAAGCATTCCATTCCTTGGAAAGAGAATATCCCGATTCTTAGTTGGTTTCTTCTCGGGCGGCGTTGCACTCACTGCCAGGAGCGGATCAGTCCGAGGTATGTAATCGTGGAAACGATTACCGCGATGTTATTTGCAACGGCGGCTTTCCTAGTGCCGTTCCCAACATTGTTCTCGGTGTGGGTCTTCCTCTCGATACTCGTCGTCGCAACATTTGTGGACCTTGAGTTTATGATCAT
>JAFAJU010000256.1 GCA_019236035.1 Verrucomicrobiota bacterium
TTGTCGAGTTCCACTTCGGGGAAAATCGACTGATCGTGGACACCCAGCGTGTAATTGCCCTGACCGTCAAATGCCTTGGGAGAGATCTCACGAAAATCGCGGATTCGCGGCAGCGCCATCTTAATCAGGCGTTCGAGGAATTCGTACATGCGGTCTCCGCGCAGAGTCACTTTCGCGCCAATCGCTTGACCCTTGCGAAGCTTGAAATTGGAAATGCTCTTTTTCGACTTCGTTTCGGCCGGCTTCTGGCCGGTGATTAATGACAGCTCCCGTTTCGCGTCTTCGAGGGCTTGCTTGAGATCGCTGCCCTGAGCCGAAATACAGGTATTAACCACGACCTTATCCACTTTGGGCACCTGAAGAATATTCTTGTAACCCAGACTCTGGCGAAGCGCCGGCACTACCCGCTCGTGATATTCTTTGTACAGTTCGGCCTGCATCCTTTATTCCTCCCGATTTTTTTTCGCAGGCTTGGCACTCCGAGTGTCGACCAGCTTCACATTCGAAATGTGGATCGGGCCCTCCCGGGTAATGATGGCGCCGTTCGGATTATCCTGCGATTTACGCCGGGTCTTCTTAATCAGGCGGACCCCCTCTATCAATATCTGTTGTTTACTGGGTAAAACTTGCAAGACCTTGCCCGAGGCTCCGCGATGATTGCCGCAGATCACCTGCACTTCGTCGCCCTTTTTCACGTGAAATTTCGACCTGTTCATAACACTTCCGGCGCGAGCGAAATGATTTTCATGAAATTCTTCTCGCGCAACTCGCGAGCAACCGGCCCGAAGATGCGCGTGCCTCTGGGGTTCAGATCCTTGTCGATAATGACGATCGCGTTGTTATCAAATCGCAGGTACGACCCATCGTCCCGTTTCACGGGCTGCTTCGTACGCACGATAACGGCGCGAACTACTTCCCCCTTTTTTACGGTGCCATTGGCGGACGCTTCTTTGACATTGCACGTGATCACATCGCCGACCGAAGCATAAGGGGTTTGCTTCCCGATGACACCAATCATGGTCGCCATTCGAGCGCCCGTGTTGTCCGCCACATCTAATCTGGAACGAATCTGAATCATGGTCTCACCCCCCCACCTCAGTGTTTCAACACTTCGACCAGTTGCCAGCGCTTCAACCGGCTCAAAGGGCGAGTCTCTTCAACACGCACGAGATCCCCGATCGCACACTGATTATTCTCATCGTGCACGTAAAATTTTTTGGTTCGCTTTACGATCTTCCCAAACTTGGCGTGCGGAACTCGACGCACAACCGCGACCACGATCGTTTTGTCCATTTTATTGGACACGACCTCGCCTACACGCGTTTTCCGAAGGTGCCGCTTCGGAGTTTCAGACTGCTGCGGTTGAGCCGCCGGAACTCCCGTCAACGGGGTTTCCGACGTCGAAGGGTGTTCGTCGGACGAACCGGCACCCTCCACCGCCGTGGCAGTACCTTCAGCATTTACAGTCTCTTCACTCATCTCTTCACTTTCTTATTCCTACGAACGGCCGGAGATCGTCCGTCCAACTTAGGCGCCGGCTTTCCGGGCGCGCTCAGTCAAAATTGTTTCAATACGGGCAACCTCTCTGCGGTTGATCCGGATCACGCTCGGCTTCTCCGTCGCCCCAGTCTGCTGTTGCAGTCGGAGGTTAAACGCATCCTTCCTCAACTCGTAGCGGCGCGCGAGCAGTTCGTCGTTGCTTAATTCGCGTAGCTCTTTGATCTTCATTAATCAGGCTCCGATCATTTAGGCAGCCACTGCGTGCTGCCGGCTGACAAATCGCGTTCGAACCGGGAGCTTTGTTGCAGCCAGCCGCAGAGATTCACGCGCGACCGATTCCGTGACACCGTCCAATTCGAAAAGGATGTTCCCGGGGCGAACGACTGCAACCCAATATTCGGGGTTACCCTTGCCTTTACCCATTCGAGTTTCCGGCGGTCGCTGCGTCACTGATTTGTCAGGAAAAACTTTAATCCATAGCTTCCCTTTTCTCTTCATATTGCGCGTAAGCGCAACGCGCGCTGCTTCGATCTGCGTGTTCGTGATCCAAGCCCGCTCGAGCGTCTGCAAAGCGTACTCACCGAACGCTATGGAGATGTTCCGGGAAGCCCTGCCTGAGCGACTGCCGCGCTGTGTCTTTCGGTATTTTACCCTCTTCGGCAACAATGGCATAGGTCGTCTCCTTCGTAAAAGCTATCTGGCACCAGGTAACCCCCCATTTCCTGCCTCTTTCTTTGACGGCTGCTGATCGGCCACCGGCTCCGGCTTACAAATCCAGCATTTCACACCGATTTTTCCGTATACGGTGTTTGCTTCAGCAAACCCATAATCGATCGGAGTTCGCAGAGTATGCAGCGGAATCTTCCCTTCGCGATACCATTCGGCCCGGGAAATCTCCGCGCCGCCAAGCCGGCCCGAACAACGGATTTTGATGCCCAATGCTCCAAAATCCATAGTCGTCTGCACCGCTTTCTTCATCGCCCGGCGGAATGAAATACGGCGCTCAATCTGCAACGCGACATTTTCTGAGACTAATTGCGCGTCCAACTCCGGCGTCTTGATCTCCTGGATGTCAATCTTGACCTGCTTGCCACCCGACATTCGGGTGATCTCTTCGGTCATTTTCTCGATTTCAGCACCCTTGCGGCCGATCACGATCCCTGGGCGAGCCGTATAAATGGTGACTCGGATACTATTCCAGGCCCGTTCGATCACGATTTTCGCGACCGCGGCCATTACGAGCTTTTGCTTCACAAACTGGCGTATCTTCAGGTCGGCGTGCAGGAACTCCGGAAATTCCTTCGAAGATGCATACCAGCGTGACCGCCACTCCTTACTCAGCGCGAGTCGGAACCCAATTGGATTAACTTTCTGTCCCATCCTTATTCTTTCTCTTCTGCCGGTTTGCTCTCGCTCACGGATTCAGGCGACTGCGCCGGTTCCTCAACTTTCTGAGGAGCGCTCTCAGGCACGGACTGCGTTCGCGGTGTCCCTTTGGCGGAACCACGATCCGCCTTCGGTTTCTGCGCGGTCGACCCTTCGCGACTAGCCGAACGCCGCTTCGCGCGTTTGATTGGTGCTTTCGGAGTCAGGTCGTCACTCAATACGATCCGGATATGGCTCGTCCGCTTGCGGAGCGGGCTCGCGCTACCCCGTGCGCGCGCACGAAATCGCTTAAAGGTTGGCCCTTCGCCGACGACGGCCTCCTTCACAAGCAAGGTGTCCACTTTGAGTTCCGCGTTGTTTTCGGCGTTCGCGATCGCGCTCTTCAATGTCTTTTTGACCAATAACGCAGCCTTCTTCGGGCTGAACGCCAACACATCCAAGGCATCTGACGCTGATCGGCCCTGAATCTCTCGCGTCACCTCACGCGCCTTGAACGCCGAGATCCGCGCAAATCGATATGTCGATGTTACTTGCATGACTTTGCCGTCAAATTCAGACGCTCCTTACTTGGCCACCTTGGCGGTGTGGGCACCATGTTTTTTGAAGGTTCGGGTCGGCGAAAACTCTCCCAGTTTGTGCCCTACCATATTCTCAGTCACAAACACCGAGTTAAATATCTTGCCGTTATGCACCAGAAAAGTGTGACCAACGAAATCAGGCGTAATCATTGACCGACGCGACCAGGTCTTGATCGGCTTCTTTGCGCCACCGCCGCTCATCTTCTCGATCTTTCCGACCAGCTTGACGTCAACAAACGGACCTTTTTTCAGCGATCTACCCATACTCTATTTCGTCTTTTTCTTGCTTTTCCGATGTTCCACTATAAACGAGTCGCTCGTTTTATGGGTGCGCCGGGTTTTGAATCCCTTGGCCAGTTGGCCCCACGGACTCACCGGATGATGTCGGCCGCCACCACCTTTACTCTTGCCCTGACCGCCACCCATCGGATGGTCGATCGGGTTCATGGCCATACC
>JAFAJU010000271.1 GCA_019236035.1 Verrucomicrobiota bacterium
GCTCATCGTCAGGCACTGGCTCAGGCTCGGCAGGAACATGGCGGGCCAACCGTTCTGATCGGGAAAAGCATGGGGGCAAGGATTGGATGTCATCTGGCGTTGGAGGAAGAGGTTGCAGCGGTTGTCTGCCTTGGTTACCCGCTGTGCGGCCTAGGTGATCCGGCGAAATTGCGAGCGGAAGTGCTCCTCGCACTGGCCACACCGATCTTATTCGTGCAGGGTACCCGTGACCGACTTTGTCCTTTGGACCTCCTGGAGAATGTTCGAAAGCAGATGAGAGCGTTCAACAAACTTCACATCGTCGAAGGCGGCGACCATTCATTGCTCGTCACTCAAGCGCGACTTAAAGAGTGCGGTGAGACGCAGGACGAAGTCGAGCTGCGCGTTCTGGGCGCTATTCGGCACTTTCTAGAAAATTGCGGGTAGCCTGCATCGCTCGCAAATCTGTGAAGATTTGCGAGCGATGCAGGCTCCAGGCACCCGTTCCTGGATTCTCAATTTGTTTCCTGTATTCTCCTCAATGACTTCGTGGATCGGCACTTCAGGTTTCCAGTATCCCGAATGGCGGGGAACCTTCTATCCGGAGAAATTTCCTACGTCGAAGATGCTGCCCTTCTACGCGGAACGGTTTGCGACCAGCGAGATCAACTACACGTTTTATCGAATTCCGAACAGCAAAACGATTGGAGGTTGGGATATCGCGACTCCGGAACACTTTCGATTTGGGCTCAAGGCCCCGCAAAAGGTTACCCATGTGGCCAAACTCCGGGACTGTGCCGAACTCCTGGAAGTTTTCCAGCGCGTCGTTTCCGGATTGGGCTCAAAGCTCGGGCCTGTTCTGTTCCAACTTCCACCGAGCTTTCGGAAAGACGCCACGCTTTTGCACGAGTTCCTTGACAGTCTACCTGGCGAAATCCGTGCTGCGTTCGAGTTTCGCCATTCATCCTGGTTCCATGAAGAGATCTTCGCCGATCTGCAACGCCACAACGCCGCCCTCTGTATTGCGGAAAGCAGCGATCTAGCAACTCCGAACCTCGCTACAGCCGACTTTGGTTACCTGCGATTAAGGCGCGAAGATTATGAGAGGGCGGATATTGTTCGATGGTCAAAATTCATTCAGGAGCAGAAAGAGCGGTGGAGTCACGCGTTTGTGTATTTCAAGCACGAAGAAAGTGGTAAGGGCCCGCAGTTAGCAAAGCAGATGATTGAGGAATTGGGGGTCTCTTCATAGCCCTCTTCTTCTTCGTGATCGTCCTCGTCCTCGATCTTTGAGAGGCTCGTTACGAGGACGAGTTCGAGGACGATTAGCTAGCCTGCATCGCTCACAAATCTTTAGAGATTTGTGAGCGATGCAGGCTCAGGCGGCAGAATCCTCCGGCTACGCCGGACAATTCCGCCGCTTTTGGGAAGAAGAATTTAGAAACAGTTTGTTTCGAATCGTTAATTTAAAAAACAGCTCTTAAGCGGACGCGCAGCGTCAGTTTAAGAGCTTTCTAGCCCGCAATGAGCTCGTCGATTTTCCCAGCGCGTGATTTTTGCGGGCTAGGCCGCGGGCGCGGCCTCGAGGGCTAATAGACCCCGGGAATCAGCCGCGAGGTCCGGGCGCGGTAAGCATCGTACTCTGCGCCGAACTCTGTTCGCAGCATTATCTCTTCCGCGTGGATCCGCGCCAGCAACGGCGGAATGGTGAGCGCGGTGAGAAGCACTCCGACCACCGAACGGAAGGCAAGACCCCAACCCAGTGAGTTGATAAGCAAACCCAGATAACTCGGGTGGCGGATGACACCATAGACACCGTTTGTGACGAGGGTGTGCCCGGGCTGAATGGCGACCAGGCCGCTGAAGCGATGGCCAAGCACAAAGACTGGCCAGAGCCGCAGTGCGCCACCGGCAACGAAGAGCGCGACGCCAAGCCAGCGCACGGTATCACCATCGAGAGTCCAGAACTCCTTCCGGTCCGTATAGGCCGGCAGATAGGCGCCCAGGAGCCCAATCGGGATAATGACCGCGAGGATCCAACGATTGCCACGATCCTCGCGCACCCCCGGGCTTAGACTTCCGCCGGCGAAAAACGATACAACGGACAAGGCGAACTGTGCAATCGCGAGCGCGATCAGTGCCGGGCGTGAGAAGAAGGCCGCGAATCCGCCCCCGCCGAGGATGGCCAAGCCCAGATAGAGAACTGTGCCAACGACAACGAATATCAATCGGACGGTCGGTTTCACAAACTGACTTGTCCGCCCGCCGAGCTGACCCGGCAAGTCCCCATCGGAACTATATGACCTATATGACCTATATGACCTATGGGCCACCGTCGTCACGCGCCACGGCTCGGACGGAGCCTCGCCCTACCGTCCGAGCATTGACTCGAGACGCATAAATTCACCCATTGACCAGGCCTGAAACGGGCAACCTCTTGGCGTATGTGGATACTCGGCGTCTGCAATTTCGGAAATATGGCCCAGTCCGGCATCATCGAGATGTTTCCGGAGCGGATCCAGAAACCTCTTCCGCGCCTCTGCCCTTGCTTCGACGGTGTTGTTTCTCACACGGAGCCAACCCTCTACAAACGGCCCGATCAGCCATGGCCAGACCGTTCCTTGATGGTAGCTTCCATCTCGCTGCACGACGCCGCCTTCGTAGTGGGGAGCGTAGCCCGGCTCCTTGGGCCCAAGAGATCGGAGGCCGATCGGCGTCAACAGGTTGGTCTCTACGGTGTTGACGACACGGCGGGCCCTTTCGCCCTCCAGCAACTGGAAGGGGAGACCACCAACGGCGAAGATTTGGTTTGGACGCAAGGAAGGATCGTTTACCCCTGGCCGGTGATCGCAGTCAACGACGTCGAATAAAGCGCTGGCAGCTTCGTTCCAAAACCGTTGCTCAAAGCTGGCTTTGCCTCTCTCAAAAGGTTCGGTCCATCGGCGCGAGAACCGGCTCGCAATCCATAACGCGTTGATCCAGAGCGCTTGGACTTCAACCGGCTTACCGCTGCGGGGTGTCACCACCCAATCGCCTACCTTTGCGTCCATCCAAGTAAGCTGAACGCCTGGTTGGCCACAGGACAGCAAGCCGTCCTCGGCCGCGCGAATGCCGAATCTGGTTCCCTCTTGGTAACCTGTCAGGATCGCCTCAATCGCCGCTTGAAGCTTTTGGAGATCTGAGTTCGCGATGGGCGTCCCTGACATCCCGTTGTGGCGATCGCGAAGGTAATCGTGGACTGCGACGATGTACCACAAAGAAGCGTCGACAGAGTTAAACTCAGGAATTTCTCCGCGGTCGGGAAAGCGATTCGGGAGCATGCCTTCCGAAACAGCGCTGGCCCACTGCAGCAGGATATCGTGGGCCTCATTCAACCTCCCGGTCGCCAGGCACAAGCCGCGCAAGGCGATAAATGTGTCCCGACCCCAATCTCCGAACCAGGGATATCCGGCGATGATGGTTTTCCCGTTACCGCGCTTGACAATGTAAGCATCACCGGCGCGGTGAAGTGGTGAGGGAAACCTCGCACGACGGGCTCGTTCCTCTTCTCGGAGAAAAGTGTAGAGATCTGATAGGGTGCCGGCCTCATCGGTGTGCCTGTCTTCTGCGGATAAAATCCAGAGTGCGGGTTCCCTGGCGATTTCGAATTCGAAAACACCGGGCGAGGCCAAGTCTTCGATGCAATCCAGTCCGCGTCTCTTTTCTTCCAGATAGAGAAAGTTGCGGTACCAACAAGGCTCGTGCACATAGCGAGCATTGCTTCGGACGTTGATCGCCGGCAGATCTTGGTAAGGGTGCCAGACAACCTTATCCAGTTGCTGGTTCGCTTCGAAGCTAAATGAGCCGTTCTCGTGATGAGTCGCGTGAAAATCACGGCCGGAAAGCAAAGGCCGAACCCGCAACTTTGCCGAACCGGAAGAATCACCCAGAAGTCTCCAACAAATCGCGACCGTTGGGCTGCCGTGAACCGCGAAAAGCTCCTGTTCGATCTGAAGGCCTTCCCGGAGTTCAACTGACCAGATGGGCCACGGCTCGAGGCGAAAAGACCGCAATCGTTTCGCCCCATCCGGATAAATCACATCCGGTCCGTAGCGCTGCGAAGTGATGGGAAACGTCTCACCGTGTGCTTCAATCCAAGCTTCGAACCCATTCACAAGAACTGTGCGACCAGCCGGGGGCATCGTAGCGGGGATCAGCAAACCGTGGTATCGGCGCGTGCGAATGCCCGACACGGTGCCGCTGGCGAACCCGCCAAGACCATCTGTTTCAATCCATTCAGCTTCGGGAGAGGGGAGGATTCGAGATGCCATTCTGTTCCAGCCTCCGATCTTTAAGCGACTTCAAGCATGGCTTTGATGACGCCGGTTTCAGGCTTAGTCCAACGGGGAAATTCCCGGACCACGTCGGTGAGCGAGGCGCGATGGGTAACCCATGGCGTGGTGTCAATCCGGCCGGTTTCGATGAGGCTGATTATGCGGGTGAAGTCCGTGGGACGCTCGTTTCGACTAG
>JAFAJU010000292.1 GCA_019236035.1 Verrucomicrobiota bacterium
CGCAAAGCCTACGTCGCGACCGCAGAAGGTGGTTGTGCAAACTCCTGGCTGTTGGGCGCGCCGTAGTCTGCGAAGGCGGCCTGGCACGAAGTGCCAGGAATACGTAAGAGAAAGGAGCCCGTCCCGGAGGGACGGTGTGATTATGTATTCGCGCGCTAGTCTAAAAAGAGCGTGTTCGCATGTGCCAGTTTCCGTGCTGGAGTCGACAGCGGCTCCTACGCAATCATCCTGTCCCTCTGGGACGGATCGCTTCTTTTTACGCCATTCCAGGCACTTCGTGCCTGGCTACTCTCATGCGTCCCTCCGGGACAATTGCTTTAGCCCTGGGTACAGCCACCTTCCCCGGCGTCAATTCAAATACGTGCGCCCGGAGCATCAGGCGACCCTAATATTCTCGCGGGCGAATGCCTTATCGACCGCGACAGCAAGGTCGCTGCGCACCTGGACCCAGTCTTCGTACCGCTCCGTCCAAGCGCGAAGGTTAAGGCTCACCGTGGCGGCGGCAAAGTTAACCACGTATGCTTGCGGTGCCGGCTCTTTTGTGACCCCGGGATGATTGGCGGCGACGCGCTTCAATACCTCGATCACATGTTCCGGAGCTGCGTCTCGAGCCACCGTGACCGGCACTTCGATCGCGCGGTGCCAATCCGAGAGAGTCCAGTTGGTCACCTTATTGGAGATGATCGTTCCGTTTGGCACAATGACTTCGGAGCCGTCCGTCGTGCGAATTACGCAGGCTCGGATACCGATGCGTCGGACCTCGCCAATGTCCGTATCTATTTGGATGATATCACCGACTTTAATGGGACGCTCGAAGAGCAATATCAATCCACAAACGAAATTATTGATGACGGTCTGTAATCCGAATCCGACTCCGACGGTAAATGCTCCTGCCAGAACCGTAACCTTGGTCAGGTCGACCCCGAGCACGGCTAAGCCGACCAAAAATCCAGTGAGCAGGACTGCATAATGAACCATCGTTGAAATCGCCTGCGGAATACCCCGGGCCAGACGCCAATGGTGATAGATATCTTCCTCCAAAAGAAAACGCAAAAGCCGCGAGGCAGCGACAGCCGCCCAGACCGTCGCTATGAATGCTAGGACTTGTCCTAACGAAATACTGAAAGAGCCTATGGCCAGGTTCGCCCGCAGTATCTCTTCAGTGTTGGTGATCAATGGCGTTCGCAGCCCGAAAAAGTTCAGCGTCAGACTTCCCCAGTACAGGAAGGCCAGGAATGCTGCAACGCCGCAGATACGCCGCTGCAGCAACGGGCGGTTAAGCCGTACAACGCGCATTAAACCGAGAGGCCGCGTCCCGAGTGATATGATGATTAGCCCTTCGACAATTCGCAGCCCAGCATACACGGTTGCGCCGACATACGCGCTTCTAACTGCACCGCCCCCGAGCAAATTCGCAAAGTTGACGTAACCAAAAACGTTTGCCAGGAGCGTTACCGAAAATACGATCAGGCCGGCTTGCATAGCAAGTCGAATCGCTCGCTGGAAAAGCTTCGTCGTGTTGACACTGACGGCTGGAGAATGCTTACGCCTGATCAGCCAGATTAGAAACAAAGTTCCGCCTAACATCTCTGCGGCGAAGACTAACCGGCCCGTGAGCGGTAGAAGCGAAGTGAGCAATCGCAATTGATCAATAAAGTACAAGACGACCAGGGCGCTGAGCATCGGGAATAGGGCTGGATCCATTAGCCGGCGGAGAATGAACGCAACGGAAATAAGGAGGGCTCCCCAAAGTATTGCGCGAATTAAAAACGGAGCCATCGAATAGATCGACCCCATGATAAGAAAAGAGAGCGTTATAGCCGTTGGAACCGGCAAATCAAAGACCGGCGCCGCACGCCGCAAACTCGGTTCCTGTTCGGTCCATTTGTGTACTCCGCGCCGCAGCCAAGACAGGGACAGAAAGAAGAAAAGAATAATGACCGCATGAAGCAAGAAGACTGTCGGCTCGTGTCTGAGATAGGCTCTGAACAGGGCTGCACTTGCGCGCGGGATGAGCGATGCCCGGCTTTCCGCTTGCCACTGTTCGATTCCAAGGCTCCAGAGAGGCGAACTATCTTGAACGAAAAGCTTTTTCACAGCATTGGCTTGCGCCCGCGCAAAAGCCGGCTCGATCGCTTGCAGTC
This sequence comes from Verrucomicrobiota bacterium, assembly GCA_019236035.1. GTDB lineage: Bacteria > Verrucomicrobiota > Verrucomicrobiia > Chthoniobacterales > JAFAMB01 > JAFAMB01. Next base: position 2,145 of record JAFAJU010000292.1, read on the forward strand.
GAGCCGTGGCCTCCAGAACGTGGCCCTGCAGGGTCAAATCCCTTTCCCGAAGAGATTCTGCCGCTTGCTGTGTGCGACTAATGAGGTCAATGAGGCTCTGCACGCGTCTAGGAATCTCGGGTGCCGCCTTGGATAGTTCTGGCAATTGGAGGGTCGTTTTCCAGATGTTGCTAAGCCCGTCCAATTGGGCAATCTGACCGTCCAGAATTTTGGCACGTTCCGTTAGATCATGATTCCAGCTCGAAAGCTGATCACGATACGTCTGCAAAACGATCTCCATGCTGTGCAGCAGCTCCAGAGGCACACTTCCAGCGAGAAATTTGGCCATCTCTGTTCCTCGCAACCCGATCTCTCTCGTCAGCGCTGGGAGACGCTCCTCAACGGTTGCGGTTATCTGGTCAGTTGACAGGGTGGTCTCGATGTTCTGTACAGACCCAACGGTGGATTCCACCTGCGAGGCGATCTCAGACAACGGAATCGGCGTAGGTGCAGGGCTTGGTTTCGACGGAGCCGGGGAGAATTGCTGCGCCCCAGCGACAGCTCCGCTTAGAGCCCAACATAATACGATGACTAGCCCGCAAAAATCACGCACTGGGAGAATCCTACTCGGCGCTTTTGCACGCCGAGCACGCTGCAATTAGCCTTTTGGTATTGTCGCTGGGTCCACTCTGCCGGTATAGCAGCCCCACTTCAAGAAAATGCGCCTTAGCGGCAAAAGGTACGAAGCGGACGCGGCTTCCCGAGACCGCGGTGATAAATTCGCCAACAATCGCTAACCCTCGTCCGCTCTCAACCGCGCCGACTACACCTAGCACATCATCGCATTCCTGCACAACGACCAATCTGCTATTGCGGACGCCGAGAATACGCGCAATCCATTTGTGATATTCCGGGAAATCCTTGGCTCGATAGACAATCAGTTCGTTGGCCGCCACCATCGATGGCCGTACCGTAGACAGCCCGGCCAAAGGGCTTTGGGTAGCGCAGATGATACCAACCGCATGCCGACTGATCATTTCAAACCTGAGTCCACGCATCTCCTTCGGATGTGGCCGGATAGTAAGGGCAGCGTGCAGCTTTTTCGCTCTCAACCCAAGTAGCATGTCTGTATGCGTCAAATCTTGCAGCGTAACACGACCTCCAGGAGCCAATTCATGATAGCTAGCAAGCACCTTCGATATGATCACGGCCGTCGGAGAGGGCGCGTAGCCAATCCGAAGCTCTTCACGCATCTCTTCGCTCAGTATTTTTGCTTCGGCCTTAAACGATTCTGCATCTCGAACTAAGATCCGTGACCTGGCTAAAATGGCGTTTCCTATCCTGGTCAGCCGAACTCCTTGACGATTCCGGTCCAGCAGTTTAGCCCCCAATTCAGCTTCGAGGCGCCGAATCTGTCGGCCAAGAGGCGGCTGAGACACGTGCAACTTTTCTGCGGCTCGTGAGAAACTGCGCTCCTCCGCTACGGCGATAAAATAACGCAGGTGGCGAAGCTCCATGCGCGTCTTGCTCATTTCCTTGCATCGCTCACAAATCTTCAAAGCTTTGTGAGCGATGCAGGCTCAGCCAGCAGAATCCTCCGGCTACGCCGGACCATTCCGCTGCTTTTTGAACAGAAGAATTTAAAAGCAGTTTGTCTCAATTGATTTATTTTAAATCGGGCGCTTAAACAGGCGCGCAGCGCCTGTTTAAGCGCTTTCTAGCCCGCAATGAGCTCGTCGCTTTGGCATTTGCGCGATTTTTGTGGGCTAGCCTCACTTGGCTGCGGGCGGATTGCAGGAAGCGAAAAGATAGCGGTGGATCTTCCAGTTTCCCTCTTCTTTTCGGAAAATGAAAAGCTCGTTGTTAGCTTCATTCACTGTTACCTTCTTCGATAGGATCTCGGTCTTTCCTGCGGAGGTCGTTCGCACATAGGCCAAATCGCCCATTTCAACAACTTCATGGATCGTGAAGTTAACGTTAAGTTTGAGATTGCTAAAAACCTTCTCGTAGCCGCCTTTGACCGCGTCGCGGCCGCTGAGAGCACCAGCATATTCCGGCATGAAAATGGGATCCTTTCCGTAAAGGTCAAGGGCAGCCTGAGTGTCGCTCGTATTGAGGGACTTTTCATAGGCCTTGATCACGTTGACGATATCTTGGTTCATTTATTCTATTTCCGGTTTTTACTGTTCTTTGTTTCACACGTGCGTTATTTATAGCCTTCCCTCATTATATGCGAGACGGTGCACTAGCCTGCCGGATGGTCTTTAGTCACCACTTTCAGGTACAGATGAACCAAGTCGTTAACCAGATGCTGCCCTAATCTGCCAAAAAACTTCGCCGAACCGTAGACAGACCCCCATAACGTGCGATCGATGTCTAGCCGCGCCTGGGCTGCAAAAGCGCCTTCTGGTTTACGCGCAACCACAGCGGAAAGTTCGAGCGGTCTGGTCACCCCCCTCAAGGTGAAGTCTCCTCTGATCTGGTAGTTTGGGTCGCCGGGTTTGACGCCGGATCGAACGGTCGCCGCTAAGATACGGAGCTCCGCATGCGGATATTTTTCCGTCGAAAAAAAGTCGTCACTTTTTAAGTGTGCAACCAGATGAGCGTTCAGTGCTGGGTCGGCAATATCCGTGCAGCGCAGAGATGTCATATCGACAGTCAAAGTCCCTCCGGCCAACAATCCGTCTTTTACGTCAATACTCCCTGGCCCCAGTTGAACCGTCCCAACGTGACGGTTGAAAAGGTTCCTACCCATCCATTCGGCCACACTCGCTGCTTGATCAATCTCATAGCGAGCCGTGACCAATTCGCTAACCGTGTTTGCGCCTTTTTCAATCGCTGCTCCGCGCGCCTTCCAGCCTTCCAGACCGCCCGGCAAAACTTGCACCCGGCGGTACCCCGCAGCGTGAAGTTTCTCGACCGCAACGCTGGCCTCCAGCGTCGAATCATTTAGGCCGTAGACGGTGAGCGGGATGGTTGTGTCGGGAAAGGCTGCGCGAATCTTGTCAATGAAAGCAGTCTCATAGACGCAGATGTTGACGGCGCCCGGCAAGTGTTCGGCAGCGAACGATTCTGAAGAAAGAATGTCAATCAGAGCAGAGGAAATATCATTCATGGGTTAGTGTTAATCCGCTACTCCTCCAACTGATTCAACTGAAGAAAGACTATTGTCTCGACTGGTTCTTTTGCGTTTCTTTTCCTGTGGCTACACTGCAAGGTCTTCTTTAAGGTTTGAAATACTCTTTTAGACCTGACTTGATTCCCAAAAGGTATTACGCTTGCGCCGGGAGCAGAAACATCGATGGAATTACGTCACTTGCGCTATTTCATTGCCGTTGCTGAAGAACTGAACTTCTCCCGTGCCGCTCAGCGCTTAAACGTCTCCCAGCCTCCCCTGAGCCGCCAGATCCGCGATTTAGAGTCTGAGCTCAATGTTAAGCTTCTTGAGCGCAATCGACACGAGGTCAAGCTCACGAGCGTCGGGCGTGCGCTCTTGGTCCGAGCACGAGAACTCATGCGCGACGCCGAACTGTTGCGGACACATGCGCACGAACTGGAGGCCGAGACCTACGAAGAACTTCAACTAGGATATGCGCCTTCGCCGACAGCGGCCATCATCGCCGGCATCCTTGGTCGATATCATGAGTTAGCACCGGGAGCTTCGGTCACGCTGCACGATCTCTCGTTAAACGAGATCCTGATGGGTCTCCAAGCGAAGAAGCTTCACGCGGGGTTAACACTTCGGCCCAGGCCAGGAGAAATGCGCGGACTCACGTTCGAAGCGCTCCGGCGTTATTCGGTTGGGATTATTTGCGCCAAATCCTGTCCTTTAGCTCAATTCTCTGTGATTCGTACGTCAGCAGTTCCGCTGGACAAACTGGTCGGTTACCGGGCCGCGGATTTTCCGGAATATCACCAATGGGTGGCGAAGGTGCTAGGAGTTAGCAAGACGCGAATCACCATTAGCCAAGAATGCGATGGCGTATTGAGTCTCATTGCCGCGGTCGAGGCCGGCCAGGCCCCTGCGGTCGTCGGCGAATTTGTCACCGCGGTGGGGGGAGATCGTGTTTCCTACATACCTTTTGTCTGCAAGCCGTCTTTCATGGATGTGGGTTTGCTCTATCGGAAAAATGAGACAGCGCAGACCGTGCGTAGGTTGATTGCGGCAGCATTGGATTTCAAGGCAGGGGGCGAAGGAACAAAAGAAAATAATCGGCGATTTTAGCGGCGAAGCCGAGACCGATTATAGCCTAGGCTAACATCTGTAAACCGCTTCGCCGCTGTTTCGAGCCCCGCTCCACACTAGGGTCAGACGTTACGGCTGACCCCATTAACGAATCGGCAACGTGAACTGGAAGACGGCGCCTTTTGGCTCATTGGCGATCGCCCAGAGCCGTCCTCCGTGGGCTTCGATAATAGAGCGGCTGATCGCCAACCCCATGCCCAGTCCCTGAGGCTTAGTCGTATAGAAAGCGCCGAAAAGACGATCGAGACCCTTCGGATCCACGCCTGGACCCGTGTCCCGCACCCCAATCAGCACGTGGGTCCCTTCAAGTTCGGCCAGCGTGTCTACCTCCGGTTTACCGGGGACCTCGATGACTTTCTCCGAACTTACCCACAGCTCTCGCGGTCCCTCGCCGACTCCGCTCATGGCTTCGATGGCGTTGATCAGCAAATTGAGAATCACCTGTTCCAATTGGATCCTATCTCCCAAAATCAACGGTAAGTCATTTGCCAGCTGGGTCCGTAGCGACACGCGATGCTGTGTCACTTCGTTACCCGCCACAGCGATGACCTCGCGTATAGCTTGGTTGAGGTCGAGCCAGTCCTTCTGCGGCGGCGCTTTCTTAGCCAGAGCGCGAATCCTGCCGATGATTTCGCCGGCTCGATTTCCATCGCGAATAATGCGCCTGACAGCTTCGCGAGTTTCGTTGAGATTGGGCAATTCACCCGCCAGCCAGCGCAGGCCGGCGTTAGCGTTAGTTAGCATGCCGGCCAGCGGTTGGTTAATTTCGTGGGCGATTGACGCTGCTAATTCTCCCATGGTTGTTACCCGGCTGACATGAGCGAGTTCGTTCTGGGCTTCGCGCAAAGAAGCCTCCTTTTGCTCCAGCTCTTCTTCCGCCCGCTTCCGCTCGGTGATGTCTACGATCACCGCCGTGAAAAACCCTGGCGTGCCTTCAGTGGTACTGGGGACGAAGCCACCACTGACATCTGTCCAGATCAGGTTGCCATCCTTGCGCCGAAACCGTCTCTCCGCCCGATAACCTTGCCGGAGCCCGCGTACGGCCTCTGCTCGAAGCTGTTGGTGGGCCGCAAGCTCTCCTTCCGGCAATAGGTCCGCCTCGGTAAGCCTCTGGAACTCTTCCTCGGTATATCCAAGCATTTTCTGCAACGCCAAATTCGTGGCGAGGTAACGTCCCCCCGGCGCGACCAACGCAATACCGGCGGAAGAGTTCTCAAACAACTTTCGCCAGCGGTTTTCACTGGCTCGCAGATACGCTTCACTGCGTCGCAATGCCTCTTGAGCCCTAGCAAGCTCAGCGCGTTCCTCAGCTTCTCTTACGGCCCGTTTGACCGAGGGCACGATTCGCAACAGGCGCCCCTTCAAAACGTAGTCCGTCCCTCCCAGCTTAAGCGCTTCAACCGGCAATTCTTCGACCATCGTACCGGAAATGAAGATGACAGGTAGATCCGGACACTTTCGCTGAACCACCTTTAACGCTGAGAAACCGTCGAACGAAGGAAGAGAATAATCAGCGAAAACCAAGTCAAAGCCGCCTTGCTCCAGTGCCGCCAGGAAGTCAGCCTCAGTTTCAACGCGCGTTATCTCGCACTCGATACCGTCAGCAAGAAGGGTCTCCTGAACAAGCTCCGCATCCATGACGTCATCTTCAAGGTGCAGGATATGCAACGGCGATTTCATTTCCGGTTATTTTTTACCACCCGCCGACGGTTCGTTAATAGTTGCCCAGAAAACACCGAGTGGCGACAGCAAAGAGTAAAAGCGGGAGTCTACATTAGATCCAGCGGTGTCGCAAAGACCGTCATGGCCGAGTGGAGCACCGTCTCGATGTTGCCTGTGCGTCAGCGCGCACGCGTCGATGGGTGCGGCTATGAGGCTCCAAGCCGTGACCTTGTTCTTCCGTTTTGCTGTTCACCGTAACACCTCTTGACAAGCGGAACATTGTTCCGTATAAAGCGGAAGGCTGTTCCGTTTATGCTCTTCAACACAGGGCGGCGGCGTTGGCCACACAGCGATGCAAAAAAGGAGACGACCATGCAGGACAAACCCGTCGCCCTGGTCACCGGGGCCAACAAAGGAATCGGTCTTCAAATCGCGAAGAATCTCTCGGCGCACGGCTTCACCCCGGGTGAAAACCAAGGCGTATCGCGCAACTTCTGGGCTGTGACATACACGTGGCTCTTGGACTTATTTACTGCACCCTCAATGCGAGACGGAGAACCGCGCTTTATGCCCTCGGTCGCTTTTACACCCAGTGGGCCTCTGGTCTACCGATGGCGGGATGCTCGGTGCCTTTGAGCCTCCAAACCGCACCAGTGCTTAGTCACAGTGTAGCTGGCGTAGGGCTTCCGCGTACCCTGTTGCTGCTGCCGGCATACAGTCAAAACCGCGCCGATTCGGTTGGGAGCACCGCCAAATCAAGTGCGAATCTATTTTCGCTTATCCTGGCCTCCGTATCCCTGCCCCGGCGGGGCAGCTTGTGCTGGCGCAACCCGGAGGCGCGGACCCGTTCGCAGAGAGTGCTCGACGTGGCACACGGGGATTGGCACACTCTATGATTTTGAAGCGGAGGTAATCGTTGGCAAAATTTGTTTGAGGTGTGTTTGCCAAGATGACCAGTTCCCCCCTCATGCCAGATCAATCCAGTGAATCCCCCGATGTGAAGGAGACGGAGCAGACGCCGGCGCCGGCTCTTTGGCTGCAGTTGTCGTTACTATTTCGTGCTTTCTGGAATTCGCCGGAGCGGAATAAGGTTGTGCTCCTGGTAGCAGGTGTCGTGGTTGTCATTGGTCTGACCGCATTCGGCCAAGTCAGACTGAATGCGTGGAACCGGCCTTTCTACGACGCGCTTGCGCGAAAGGATTTTCCGCAGTTTCTGACACAAATCATGGCCTTTGGCGTGATTGCCGGCTCGTTGCTAGTGCTGAATGTGGTCCAGGCATGGCTTAACCAGGCGATCAAAGTCAAACTGAGGGAAAGTCTCGTTCGGGATCTGTTCGATGAGTGGCTGAAACCGCGGCGCGCCTTTCGGCTTGGCACCGCCGGAGAGATAGGCGCCAACCCGGACCAGCGCATTCACGAAGACGCGCGGCATTTGACGGAATTGTCGACGGACCTTGGGCTCGGCCTGTTACAGTCCTCGCTTCTCCTAGGGAGTTTTATCGGTGTACTTTGGATGGTCTCTGAAAATGTCGTTTTCCACTGGAAGGGACATCCGTTCGGGGTGCCTGGCTATATGGTCTGGTGCGCCATCTTTTACGCGGGCACGGCCTCCTGGGTTAGCTGGCTGGTTGGTCGGCCCCTGATCCGGCTCAATGCGGAGCGGTACGCACGAGAGGCCGATTTGCGATTCGCGCTCGTGCGTCTCAACGAGCATACCGACAGCGTGGCGCTTTATGGTGGCGAGCAAGACGAAAATCACCGCCTGCAACTTGTACTCAGGCGAGTAATCGCAGCCATGTGGCGGATAGTCAACGCGAGCACCCGGCTGACTTGCATTACGGCGGGCTACGGCTGGTTTACCATCATCGCGCCGATCCTGGTCGCTGTGCCCGGCTATTTCAGCGGAGGTCTTTCATTCGGAACGCTTATGATGGTTGTTGGCGCATTTATGCAGGTTCAGGGGGCTCTGCGATGGTTCATCGATAACTTTGGCACGATTGCCGATTGGCAGGCCACTTTGCTACGGATAGCGACATTTCGTGAAACGCTTGTGACGATGGACGCTTTGGGTGCAAGCGCTCCGAGAATCAAATTCGTGGCGGAGAAGAGGAGCAACGTCGCATTTGAGAATCTCCAGGTAGCCACGCCCACCGGGTGCACGATGCTCAGCGAGGAGCATGTTGAAATTTCTCCTGGCGACCGAGTTTTAATTGTCGGCGAACCGGGCGCCGGCAAGACGCTCCTGTTCCAGGCAATAGCCGGACTGTGGCCTTGGGGTTCGGGCAAAGTCGCCCTGCCTGCATCTGATGGGGTAACGTTTGTGCCTCGTCAACCGTATGTGCCGCTTGGAACGCTGCGCGCTGCGCTTGCGTATCCCTCGCCCGAGAACACATACAAGGATGAAGAACTGGTAGTTGCGCTTAGCCAGGTCGGCTTAGAGCACCTCTCTTCGTCCCTTAATCGAGACACTCGATGGGACAAGGAACTTGCAGATGAAGAGCAGCAGCGCCTAGCCCTCGCGCGGATTCTTTTACACAAACCACGCTGGGTGGTGATCGACGAGGCGCTCGATGCACTGGACGACGACTCTCGCAATCGCGTCATGACCCTCTTCACCACGGGTTTGCACCAGACCGCGATCGTCAATATCGGCCGGCCTGAGACCAAACGTCACTATTTCAAGCGGGTCTTGCATTTGGTGAAGGACCCCCGAGGGGTCTGCTTCATACCTGACCCTACCAAGGAGGACGTCACCAGACCGCAATGAACCCGGCGTTACGCCGAAGGGAACCTAATCAGGCACAACTTCTCAAGAGCGCCACAATCAGGGTACACGGAAATGTCACGCAATTGTCACATTCACCCGATGCATTGCATTCGTCCAACGGTACATTATGAGCTGGGACGAACAAAGAAGGATCGAGCAAAGCCGGGAACAGGTTGCTGCTGGCGGAAAAGTCTACGATATCCTGGAGGCTGCTTTTGAACTGGCAACAACACATGGATGGAGCAAACAAGAATTTAGGCTCGCAGCTCAAGACGTTTCCAAAAAACCGATACTGCGAAAGGGTGTCGGTTTTGTTTTCGATACC
>JAFAJU010000314.1 GCA_019236035.1 Verrucomicrobiota bacterium
CGCCACTAGATCTTCGACGTTCTCTTTCAAGCGCTCACCCTGATAGTTGAAGATTAGCTTGGCGCCTGCGGCTGACCAGGCTTGGGCGATCGCCCACGCTATACTGCGCTTGTTCGCCACGCCGAACACAACACCGATTTTGCCATCAAGGACCTTTGAACTCATAGAGAATTGGTACAGAGAAGAAGCAAAACCTTCCTCTCTGTACCAATTCTAAGCAATCGCTTTTTTCCGAGAGGTAGGCTCAGTGTGGGACTGCGATCCTTTCGCTAACTTCCCGTAGCTCGGGCATAGCGAGCCGATTTCACACTTCGGGCAATCCGGATTCCGTGCATAGCATCTACGGCGGCCGTGCCAGATCAACCAGTGACTGAAGTTTGTCCATTGCGTCTGGGGAACCAGCCGCATGAGATCCTCCTCAATCTTCTCCGGCTCATTCTTGGTTGTAAGCTTGAACCGTTTTGCCAAACGGGCGACGTGCGTATCAACGACTATGCCTTCGTCGACCGAAAATGCGTTCCCGAGCACCACGTTTGCCGTTTTCCGCCCAACTCCGGCCAACTGCGTCAATTCAGCCATTGTCTTCGGCACTTCGCCGCCATGCTTTTCCACTAGATCCTTTGACATCGCCCGAAGATTCTTCGCCTTGTTCCGATAGAATCCGGTTGACTTTATGGCCTGCTCCAGCTCGCTCTGGCTGACCTCGGCGAAGTCATAGGCACTCCGATATTTTTGAAAAAGATCACGCGTCACTATGTTCACTCGTTTGTCTGTGCATTGAGCGGAAAGAATCGTCGCAACTAACAACTGAAACGGTGTCTCGAACTCGAGTTCACAATGCGCGCTGGGATAAACTTCATGCAGCTTTTGAATGAGTAAGTGGAGGCGCTCCTTTGTTTTCATCTTTCTCATTGAGATTGCGAAACATTTGGCTCCGGCGCCTTCACGCCGGTAAAATCTACCTCCTTCAGCGCTTGAGCGAAATACGCGCATTGTTCGTCCGAGTAATATTTCTTGACGGTTTCTAAATATTTCTGCGCGGCCTCTTTTTGGCCCCGCTTCATTGCGATGGCGGCGCGAGCATAATAATAGGCCGGTGTCTTGCCGGGAAACTTCATGACATCAACGATCGCCGCCGCCCTAGCGTCCTCCCCGGAAAGTAGCGCGCAGAGCGCCAGTTTGAAATCCAGCAGCTCTGAGGCCGGATCAACCTGTTTCAATTCTTGGTACTCTCGGGCAGCATCAGGATATTTTCCTTGCAGCAGGCTCACTTCCGCATGATTGAATTTGGCAGGATAGAACTTCGGGTCCAACGCGTGAGCCTGATTAAACTGTTGGCTGGCTTCGCCGAATCGTTTTTGCTTCGTGAATATCGCCCCGCGCAGGTTCGGTATCTCGGGCTTGTTCGGCTCTGCCTTCTCGGCGGCATCAACCTGCTTTTCAGCCTCTGCAAACTTGCCTTGGTTATAGGCCGCCGTAGCGCGTTCCAGAGCAGTGCTGTAGGTCCGCTGGTCGGCGACGCCCATTTGCGCCAGCAGAAAAACAAGGCAACCAAAGATCGACAATTGTTTCACCAGGCCCTCAGAGTTCACGCCCTACGGCGACGGCCACACTTCGAACCCGTGCCACGAGATCTTCAAAATCGGCGGGGAGCAGCGCCTGCTCACCATCGCTCTTGGCTTGCTCGGGAGCGTTGTGCACCTCGACCATAATCGAGTCTGCCCCGGCTGCGACTGCTGCGAGGGCCATGGCTGGCACAAATTCGCGAACACCGATCCCATGCGTCGGATCCACCACAACGGGTAAATGGGTTTCCGACTTAAGCACAGGAACAGCATTCAGATCGAGCGTATTGCGCGTCATGTTCTCGAAGGTGCGTATTCCTCGTTCGCAAAGTAACACATTGAAGTTCCCTTCGTTTAAGATGTATTCCGCGCTCATCAAGAGGTCTTTGATTGTCGCCGACATCCCGCGTTTGAGCATGACCGGCAGGTCAGTGCGTCCGACTTCCCGGAGTAGCGAGAAATTCTGCATATTGCGAGCTCCCACCTGCAGGCAGTCAGCATATGCACAGACCAGCTCAAGGTCTTTGGTGTCCATGACCTCGGTAATGATGGGCATCCCGGTGACCTGACGAGCTTCCGCAAGAAATTGCAATCCCAGTTTCCCGAGGCCCTGGAAACTGTACGGCGAAGTCCTTGGCTTAAAGGCTCCCCCACGTAAGATCTTTGCCCCGGCTTTCCGGACTTCTTTTGCGATTGCAGTGATCTGACCTTCACTTTCCACCGAGCAGGGTCCGGCCATGACCACAACCTCTTTCGCTCCCACGGTTACATCTCCCACGCGCACGTGAGAATATCTCCCTCGAAATTCGCGAGCCACAAGCTTGTATGGCTTTAGCACGGGTGTCACCGACTCAACGCCTGGAAAGGCGCCCAACGGCTTTTCCCGGATTTTATCTTCTGGACCGATTACGCCAATGACGACACGCATTTCGCCACGGCTAACTTCAGCTTTCAGGCCCCAGGAACGGATTCGATCCACGATGTGATCGATCTGTTCCTGGGTCGTATCGGGACGGGTGACAATGATCATTGCTAATGAATTGGGTGTTAAATGCAGAGTCGGCTGGTCGCAACTCCTTTTCGCGGAATCGAGCGCATCCCGGCCTTCGACCAAACCTAAATCCGGCCTTGTAACTAGTGTTTGAAGGGAAGGAGTCTGCATAGCAGAGAGAAAAGTTCCGAATCTGACCAGGAAGACACTCGAAACGCGAGTGGAAGATCAGATGCCTAGTTGAACCGCCAGTAAAACAAGAAATACCCAGCGAAACCGAGGTCAGAAGCGGCAAACCAGAAGCTGTTCAGCGGTTTCATTGAGTTGAAAGGATCTAACGACTAACTCAAGAAGCCTGAAATTGCCAAATAAAAAAGATTGCGCGCTCAGCATTCAAAGGTCTAAGAGCTGTCGCTGCCAATTCATCAGTACGGAGGCTACTGCTTCCGGCTCTCGCGAGATACGCTCCAGCGCTTGCCGCGGGGCAACTACACCGGGATCAAGCTGAAGACCTTCCGCCAGGCGGTCCCGCCGATTTTTCAACTGTTCCAAGCGTTGTTCCTGCTCGCTGGTGGCACGCATTCGCACCGGACGAACGCGCTGTGGCCATTCCGATTCGGGTAACTGAAGCGCCTGCTGCAGAACAGTGTGCAAACGCTTGCGCCTTGAACCCTGGACTCCCGGAGGTATACGCACGGAGCCCTCCCCGGCCAGTTTCGCGAGCTCAATGAGCTCCTCATTCCGAAGAATTTGAAAGCTGGGGCGATCCGCCTTCTGTGCCTCAGCATCGCGCCATCGCCACAGAGCGCGCAAAACCGCCAGAGCTCTCCCCCGAAGTGCGGTGCTCCCCGGAATTTTCCAGACGCGCTCCGGATCCTTCTCCCGGTCCTCTCCCGCGGCCAAGATGGCTCTTTGACAGCTTTCCTGGAACCATTCCCAGCGGCCCCTGGTATGCAGCTCGTTCGATAGACGTTCCGCCAGTTCGCACAAATAAAGGGTGTCGTTAATGGCGTACTGAATCATCGTCTGCGTGAGTGGCCGGCGAGCCCAGTTCGCTTTTTGCGAAGATTTCGGGAGCTCAATGTTGAAAAATTCCTTTACCAGAGATGCGAGGCCCACTTCTTTTAAACCGATCAACCTTGCCGCAAGATAGGTATCGAACACCTCACCCGGGACAAACTTTGTTCCGCGCCGTAGCATGCGCAGATCGTAGTCACAGCCGTGCAAAATAATCGTCTTTGCGGCAAGAATGGAGTTAAGGCGGGAAAAATCGATCGTTCCGAGTGGATCGATTAGTACATTCTGGCCAGGCAACCCGATCTGTATCAGGCAAAGCTTTTCGAAGTAGCAGTGAAGGCTATCCCCTTCAGTATCAACGGCAATCGGGTCACACTTCTCAAGCGTACCACACCAATCATCCAGCTCTTCGTTCTTGGTAATGATCAGCACGTCCAGGTTTGTCATGGTCTTGGGTTCCGTCTCCCAGAGTCGCGCGGGTCAGTTGGATGTTTTTCAAGGCGGTCCATTTGGAACGCAACGACATCATCATTGTATGCGAGACGGTGCACTAACGAAGCGCCGTGAGTAGTAATTCCGCGTTGGTCTTGGTTGCCTTCAATGTATTCAAAAGCACTTCCATCGCCTCGATGGCCGGCAATTGCGCCAGCTTTTTCCGAAGAAGCGTGACCCGCTCGAACTCGTCGGGATGATAAAGCAGGTCATCGCGTCGCGTTCCTGATTTCAGTATATGAATCGCCGGATAGATGCGCTTCTCGACCAAGGACCGATCCAGGTGCAACTCCATGTTACCGGTTCCTTTGAATTCCTCAAATATGACCTCGTCCATGCGACTCTCGGTCTCAATCAAGGCGGTCGCTAGGATTGTCAGGCTGCCACCTTCCTCACAATTTCTGGCCGCCCCAAAGAAGCGTTTAGGCTTCAGCAAGGCCTTGGCCTCGACGCCGCCCGACATTATCCGTCCCTTGCCGGGTTGAAGCGCGTTGTAACCGCGAGCCAGTCGAGTAATGCTGTCCAGCAGAATCACAACATCCTTCCGGAGTTCGACTAGACGTTTTGCCCGTTCACTCACCAGTTCCGCCACCTGGACGTGGCGGGTCGGGCTCTCGTCAAACGTGGAACTGAAAATTTCGCAATCCAGACATTGCTCTAGGTCCGTTACCTCTTCCGGGCGTTCGTCCACCAATAGCAAAATCAGGTGAACGTCAGGCGAATTCGCCCGAATCGCGAGCGCAATATCCTTTAGCAGAATAGTCTTTCCAGTTCGGGGCGCTGCGACGATCAGCCCACGCTGCCCGCGGCCTAACGGAGCAATCAAATCAACCGCCCGAGCGCTCACGCTCCGAGTCTTCGAGTTTTCAAGCAGAATTCGTTTGTCAGGAAAAAGGGCCGTTAACTGGTCGAAAAGCTTCGGCTCGCTCCAGGACTCCAAAGGGATACCTTCAATACTTATGACCTGTTCCAATGCCATGAACTTTTCTTTTTCCTTCGGCCCCCGAATGTAACCCCGAACTTTGATCCCAGGGCGAATACCATATTTCTTAAGAATCGCTGCCGGCACATAGACGTCTTCAGGGCAAGGCGTAAAATTGAAACGTTCCCAACGAAGAAATCCGTAACTCTCATTGGCAATTTCGAGCATTCCTTCCCCAATCAATTGGAGACCCCGGCTCGAGTAGGCCTTCAGGAGATCGAATATCAACTGGTGCCGAGTTCGTTCGTGCGAGACACGAAGATTGAATTGCCGGGTGAGTTCAAGGAGGACGGTATGGGTAAGTCGATGGAGCCTGTCTAGCTCAAGAACAGTTCCGTTTTCGCTAAAATATTCCGAACCCGGTAAGACCGTCGGTTCAGCGCCTGGCTCCTCCATATCGTTCGATGACCTCTTGAGATATCAGGTTAACTTGTTGACCAGTGATCTGTGGCGAACAATCAGTCCACACGACCCAATCCGCCCGCCGAATTTTCTCCTCGAGATCCATCTGGGCCGCAATGATCTGTTCTGCCAGTTCTTTTAATAAACGCCGTTCAACTACGATTCGTTTGACTTGTGAGGCGCGACTGCAAGCAGTAACGATTATTTGATCAAAGTACTGTTCCGCCCCGGTCTCATACAGTAAAGGTATCTCCGCGAGGAGCAGTCTATCTCCTCTGGTCCGGCTAATCCACGCCTCTCGGATCCGGGGGTGGAGAATGGATTCCAGGGTCTTTCGCGCCGCAGCATCTTGGAATACCAACTCTCGCAACCGGTCTCGGGCGAGATTGCCTTCGGGGTCGAATACTTGAACTCCAAAGGCTGCTTTAATCTCCTCTTGTACAACGAAATCGCTATCCGTCAATCTTCTGGCTTCGAAATCTGAACTGAAAAGATCGACCGGGACGCTCAGCTGCAGCGACTCTAAAAGGCTACGGGCGACCGTTGACTTGCCAGTCGCAACTCCGCCTGTGATCCCGATGCCAGACACGATGCCCGTTTCTGGTTTTTCGTTTGCGGTTTATCGTTTCTCGTTCCCCTCTTCCATCCGCTCCTCTAAAGCACGAACGCGGAGTGTAAGTACGAGAAACCAGAAACAAGAACCCAGAAACGAGAAACGCCTTCCGTTACGCTCCCAATTTTGTTCGGAAATAGTCGATGGTTATACGAATTCCTTTATCAAAATCAACCCTGGGCTCCCAGCCCAACAGGGTACTCGCACGTGTTATATCCGGTTGACGAACCTTCGGGTCGTCTATCGGCAGTTCTTTGTACGTGATACCCCCCTTAGCGCCGGTGATTTCGAGAATCTTTTCGGCAAATTGTTTAATCGTCATCTCAACCGGATTGCCGATGTTGATCGGCCCATGATGGTCGCTCATTGCGAGGCGGAAAATCCCTTCGATCAGGTCCGAAACGAAACAGAAACTCCGTGTTTGACTCCCGTCACCGAAGACCGTGAGCGGTTCGTTGTTCAATGCCTGGCTGATGAACGATGGGACAACCCGACCATCGCGGAGCCGCATCCTCGGGCCATACGTATTGAAGATCCGGACGATCTTCGTGTCCATCGCGTGAAAACGATGGTAAGCCATGGTCATTGCCTCAGCAAATCGCTTAGCCTCATCGTAAACACCCCGCGGGCCGATCGGATTCACATTCCCCCAGTAATCTTCGTTTTGCGGATGCACCAGAGGGTCGCCATAGCACTCCGACGTCGAAGCCAATAGAAATTTAGCAGCTTTGTCCTTCGCCAGGCCGAGTGAATTGTGTGTTCCGAGAGCGCCAACCTTCAACGTCGGAATTGGGTGTTCCAGGTAATCGATTGGACTCGCAGGAGAGGCAAAATGGAACACAAAGTCGACCTCGCCCGGCACAAAGATAAATTCGGAAACGTTATGCCGGATAAACCGGAAATCTGGATTTCCGGCTAGATGGGCAACGTTATCTGGGGATCCGGTAATGAAATTATCGATCGCTATGACCCGAAATCCCTCCGTGAGCAACCGATCGCAAAGATGCGAACCCAGAAATCCGGCGCCGCCAGTCACGACCGCAGTTTTTTTCGAAGACTTCGATGCGAACATTGGATGAGCTTTGTCACCTCTAGATCGAGAGCCTCAGAAGTCGAGCGAAAACTTGTTTTGGGTGCGGTTACCTTCAGGGCGAGGCTATGCGCGAGCTGCCCAGGGTCAAGAATCCTCTTTGACCGCACCAAAGGTGTGACGAATATCCTCGGCATGTTCCTGCCAGAAAGCGTCTTCGGCAATGTTTGTTGCGTGATCTCCAATGCGTTCCAAGGCGCGCGCGATGAAAATAATGTTCAAGTAAGTCGGCACCTGTTCCGGATCAGCACCCATCCGCCCCGCTAATTTATCGGTCAAACTGGTGTTTAAACCGTCCAAGTACCGATCTCGCGGCTTCAGTTGCAGAGCAAGCTGCGAGTTTCCATCCACGAACGCACGAAGACTATCGCGGAAGATCCCTAGCGCCTCTCGGTAAAGGGGCTCCAGCAAAGAAACCTCCGGGACAGCCGGTCGCAAATTGATCTTCTTGGCTCGTCGCGCAATCGCAACAGATTGGTCAGCGACTCTTTCCAGGTTGGCACCGAGCTTCATCGTCGAGATCACCAGACGCATGTCGGAGGCCACGGGATGAAACCGAATCATGATCTCAACCCCCTCTTTGTCGATTTGTTTCTCCAGTATGTCTATTTCTTCGTCGTCGGCGATCGTCAGATTGCAGAGGTTGCTATCCCTCTTTAGGAGACCTTCCATCGCATTTTCCATCAGGCGCTCAGCCAGACTCGACATCATCAACACGTCATTCTTCAAAATGTTCAGTGCTGTGTCGAAGCTAGTGCTTATATGTCTCCCGCGATCTGGCATACCAGGAATAGTAAACGCGAAATATCTTGCGTTTGCCAGCATTCCCATTTTCACGCAGATAACGAGCGCTTCGACGCAAGCCAGGAACTTAAGCGACGGCTACATTTTGTCCGGCACCTGAATTCCCAATAGATCGAGGCCCGTTTGCAGAAGTCGTGCAAAAACGTCGCATAAAAGTAGTCGGGTTTCGCGCTTTACCGGTTCCGCAGAGAGCACCGGGCAGGATTCGTAAAACCCGTGAAACTGGGCGGCGAGTTCGTAAAGGTAGTTCGCTAAAATATTAGGCTTAAATCCATCAAGAATCGCCGGCACTACATCCGGAAATTGCAGAATCTTTTTTGTCAGAGCCAGCTCCGGCTCCTCTCCAAGTTCGACCGAGCTTGGGGCTACAAATGCCGCGTCCAGCTTCCTAAAAATTGATCGACTGCGGACATAGGCGTTCTGGAGATAGGGAGCGGTGTTTCCCTGCAGCGAGAGCATTTTATCCCAGGAGAAAACGTAATCCGTCATACGGTGCTGGGACAGATCGGCGTATTTGATCGCCCCAATTCCAACGATCCTCCCGATGGCGCTCCGCTCTCGCTCGGACAACTCGGGATTCTTCTCGGCAACGATGGCAGTAGCTCGGCCGACTGCTTCCTCCAGTAACGCACGTAGAGGAACCGATTCTCCGGAGCGTGTACGCATGAGCTTCCGGTCCTCTCCCAGGATACTGCCAAACGCGATATGCTGCAGGTCCAGGTCGTATCCGAGCCGGCGCGTAAGGCTGAATAACTGCTGAAAGTGAAGATTTTGAGGCGCACCCACAACATACCAGACTGCATCGGCATGCCACTGTCGGTATCGATATTCGATTGTAGCTACATCGGTTGTCGCATAACCGAATCCTCCGTCGGACTTCCGAACAATAAACGGATCATCAGATAACTCGTGATCCCAGACAACGATAGCTCCTTCACTCGCCTCGGCCAGCCCACGGTCCTGCAGTTCCTGCACAACTCCCGGTAACTCCGCGTTATAGAAACTCTCGCCGAGTTGGAAGTCGAATCGGACCCCCAAAAGATCGTAATTCTTCGAAAACTCCGCTTTTGAGAGATCAACGCACCGTTGCCAAATACGGCGGTTCTCAATATCTCCCTCCTGCAATTTAACCAGTTCCCGACGACACTCTCCCAGTATTTCGGGATCCTTCTCCGCTGCCGCGTCGGCTTCGCGATAGATGCGCACCAGCTCTTCCATCGGATCGGAATCGAGGGTGGCTCGATTTAACAAACGCTTCCAACCGTAGATGACCTTTCCGAATTGAGTACCCCAATCGCCGAGGTGATTATCCGTGATCACTTGATGGCCCAGGAACCGGGCGACCCTCGCCAGTGCGTCCCCGAGATTCGTTGATCGGATATGCCCGACGTGCATCGGTTTCGCAATATTCGGAGAGCTGAAGTCGATGACGATCGTTTTCGGCGCGGCTACCGGTTCCACGCCGAGCCGTTTGTCCAAAGCCAACTCATGAACCCGATGCGCAAGAAACTCCGGAGATATTCTGAAATTGATAAATCCCGGACCGGCGACTTCCGGCGGCGGCCCGATGCCCTTCGTGGAAAGATTTGCGACGATCCGACTAGCTAGAGTTCTCGGGTTTTCCTTCACCTTCTTGCCCATCACCATTGCGGCATTCGTCTGATAATCGCCATGCCGCGGATCCATAGTCGGCGCTAGTTGCAGCGGTTCATCGCTTTTGATGCCAACCGCTTGCAGAGCGTTTTGCAAGCGCTCCTGCAATATCTGGGTGACCGTCGCCATCCGTCAGTTGGCTTGCGGTCGAGGGGCCTTATTGTCGAAGATACCGAGGATTTCCTCGGATGACTCTGCTTTCGCGAGCTGTTCGCGTATCGTCTTGTCGTTCAAAAACTTAGCAATTGCGGCCAAAGTTCGAAGATGAACCTGAAACTGGTCCTTTGGCACGACAAACAAAACGATGAACCGAACCGGTGAGTTATCTAGGGAATCGAATTCGATCCCGGTCGAAGACCTGCCGAACGCCGCCACCACCTCACTCACACAATTTGACGAAGCGTGGGGAATGGCGATCCCGAATCCAATTCCCGTGCTCATGGTCTCTTCGCGCTGGCGCAACGCCCCTAGAATCGAATCTCTGTCAGACGTCCGCACCCGGCCTTTCTGCACCAACAAGTCGATCAACTCCACGATTGCCGCCCACCTTTCGGTTGCCTTCATTTCGGGGATGATTTGATCTACGGATAAAAGGGAGCCCAATGTCATAGCTCTCGATCGAGAATGCGGCACCTTAGCAAGTCACCGCCCTTTGACAAGAGCCTTTCACTTGAAAGATGCAAACGCTATTTATATGCCGGAACACCAAAGCTGCCGTTTCGATTTAATGTTGAAAATCGCTCGTCTTACCAACAACCACCCAACCTCGTGAGTCTATTGCATGAAGATTTTAATGGCAACCAGTGAGTTCTCCCCTCTCGGCTCGACCGGAGATTTAGGGGATCAAGTCCGTATCCTGGCCGTTGAATTAAAGCGACTTGGTCATGACGTCAGCGTCGTCATGCCGTTCTATCGATCCATTCGCGAAGGCAACTACGATATCAGGCCAACCAGTGTCGAATTTCAGATCAACCTGGGAGGAAAGAAAGCGTCTACCGACATCGTCGAGACGACAGGTCCTGACCAAATTCAGGTATTCCTAGTTCGTCGAGACGAATACTTTGATCGAAGCGGTATCTATGGAGGAAACGGCCGGGCTTATGAAGATAACGCCGAACGATTTATTTTTTTCGCTAAATCCGTCGTCGAACTTGCTCGAAAGCTCGCTCCTGCTCCGGAACTGATCCACAGCCACGATTGGACCACAGCTCTTATTCCGGTATTCGTTCGAGACCGGCAGCTCCCGTTTAGGACGGTTCTCACGATCCATAACCTGGAGCACCAGGGTTCATTCTGGAGTTTCGATTTTGCCCTAACCAGTTTGCCCGGAAACTATTTTGGTCCGCGGGGTCTTGAGTTTTATGGTCGCCTCAACTTCCTCAAAGCTGGCATCTTGTACGCCGACGCCGTGACATTGCCTGGCGAAGCGGCTCTCTTCGAGGCTTTCACCCCTCAACACGGTTTCGGCTTGGACGCCGTTCTGCAGGAAAATCGCTTTCGGACCTACGGAATTCCCCACGGCGTCGACTACTCCCAAACCAATCCGCCGCTCGATAAACTCCTCGGTAGACGCCAGAAATCCGAAGCGAACGATGACAAAACACGTTGCCGGCAAGCGCTTTTGGATCAAATGGACCTGGAAACAAACCCCACGGGAATCGCTCTCGCTCTACCCATCGAACCGCAAGATGAGGCGGCATTCAGCTCAATTAAACCGGTTCTGGACCTTGTTTTGACTGCCGATACTGGTCTCTTTGTGACCGGCAAAGCACACGAACAGGACTTAGCCGAAGTTATCGTCGCAGAACGCAGATATCCAACGCGTTTCGCCTATCGCCCGGACGCCGACACAAAGTTACGACAACTAACGCTAGCCGGCGCTGACGTCGTACTGCTTCCTTCGTCGCTCGGCTTCCGGGGTACAAACGCGCTGGCCGCGATGCGCTACGGAACCCTTCCAATTGTCAGGATGCACGGCGGAGTCCATCAACTGGTTTCCGATTATGATCCGGCCTCTGACTACGGCTGTGGATTCGTCTACTCCGACCCTTCGCCGATGGCGCTATGGGATTCGATCCGGCGAGCGATCCAGCTCTACCGCCAGCCGGAAGAATGGACTAGACTCGTGCGTCGAGCGCAAGCCGTCGATTTGTCGTGGGCCGAGTCGGCAAAGGCTTTTTCCAAACTGTATGCTAACCTCTTGCGGCACCGGCAGGCCAGTCCGGCTTAGTTTGCTGCCTGGCGGATAACGTTACCTGATGCTTCCCGAAATCGTTACTCCGGTCCCTGGGCCCCGCTCGCGTGAACTGGCGTCTCTACTGTCTAAATATGAAAATCGTAATGTGACCTATGTTGCTCCTGACTTCCCAGTTTTTTGGGCGAGGGCTTCGGGAGCAAATGTGTGGGACGTCGATCAGAACCGTTTCCTGGATCTTACCGCAGGCTTCGCAGTTGCCGCGCATGGTCACACGCACTTTTCGGTTCGAGCGGCAATGGTTGATCAATCCGCCAAATTGCTGCACGCCATGGGAGACGTGCACCCTTCTGAGAACAAGGCACTCCTCTGCCGGAGGTTGAGTCAGATCACCTTCGAACGATGGGGACTCGGCACCGGAAAGACAACCCTCTGCAATTCCGGCTTCGAGGCGGTCGAAGTCGCCATCAAGACCTCCCTGCTACACAGCGGGAAACCAGGCGTCATCGCGTTCACCGGCGGCTACCACGGCCTCGGCTACGGTGCGCTAGAGGTGATGGGTATTCGCTGGTTCCGTGCCCCCTTCCAGCAACATCTTCGCGACTTCACCATTTGGGTCCCCTACCCTCACTGCTACCGGTGTCCGTTTGGTAGATTGGAAGGGTACAGGTTGGATGGATCCCGCTTCCCTAATTGTGCCAGCTCTTGCCTGGGCGCCATCGAGGATCAAATCGTTCAGGCCGTTCGTCAACGGCCGGTTGGATGCGTAGTCGTCGAGCCATGCCAGGGCCGCGGGGGTGAGATTGTACCTCCACTCGATTTCCTTCGGATGCTTCGCCAGCTTTGCGACACCTACAAAATACTCCTCGTTTTCGACGAGATTTACACCGGATTCAACCGTACCGGCGCATTGTTCGCCAGCGACCAGTTCGGCGTTTTTCCAGATATCATCTGCCTGGGCAAAGGACTCACGACAGGTTTCCCTCTAACGGCCTGCGTCGGACGGGCAGAGATCATGGATGCCTGGCCTCGCTCAGCCGGTGAAGCCCTGCATACCACAACCTTCCTTGGAAATCCGGTAGGCTGTGCGATGGCGCTCGCCTCAATCGAACTACACCTGAACAACACGGTAGGAAAACGTGTTCAAATGCTGGGAAAACATTTTCGTGCCCGTCTTAACGCGTTGGCTGAACCTGCCATTGGGCACGTCCGGGGTCTCGGACTTATGATCGGCGCTGAGCTAGTTCGGAAGGATGGCTCACCGGATCCAAAACTTGCATCGCAAACGGTTCTGTCGGCGCTAAAAGATGGCCTGCTTTTACTCGGTGGAGGCCCGGACGGCAACGTTTTGTCCTTTACACCCCCATTTTGCATCGAGGCCGAAGAAATCGATTACACCTGCAACAAAATCTGCGACTATTTGCGTTTGGGATCTGTCTCGTAGTCCAAGACCAGCGCTTCTTGAGTGTTTGGCTTGATAGCCTCTTCCACGAATTTGATGTAAATCGGGTCCTCGTTGAACATCGCCATCCGCTCCTTCGAGTCGAAGTCTACCGCGAGAAAGTATGGCCACTCATTTTTCTGGTCAATTCGCCGGCCGCATCGCACGTTCATCGCAACCGGAATCTTCAAAAGCTGCATTCGCGTTTGCAGCAAGAGTTTCTCGAGCTGCTCAGCCGTGGACCCGGGTTTGAGTTTATATAGAACGATGTGATGAATCATGTGCGCGTCCTCTTCTAGAAAGTCGTTATACAGTAAGCAAGGAATATCGATGACATGCTTGTCTGGAGAAGATTAAGCAGCGAAAAATG
>JAFAJU010000591.1 GCA_019236035.1 Verrucomicrobiota bacterium
ATGTGATGGAATATGACCGACCGGTCAACTAAGTTAGGCGACCTTTAGACGTTTCGCGCTTTCAGCTTTATTGGAGCAATTCTATGTGGATCGTCCAGCTCGCATTACGACGACCTTATACCTTCATTGTCCTGGCCATTTTTATTCTCATCGCCGGTGTTCTCTCAATTTTGCGGACACCGAAAGATATTTTTCCCGACATCAATATCCCGGTCTGCGCAGCCATTTGGAGCTTTACCGGGATGCCCGCCGAGGAATTTTCGAACCGCATAACGTCGGTCTACGAGAGAATCTTAACTACGGTCGTCAACGACATTGAACACATCGAGTCCACCTCGTACAACGGCGTCGGCGTAGTCAAAATCTACCTGCAACCGAATGCGAGTGTGCCGGTCGCCATGGCGCAACTGACGGCTGCCTCGCAAGCCGTCCTGAAGCAACTACCACCCGGTGAAACGCCCCCTCTGATTCTCAGTTTCAGCGCTTCCAACGTCCCGGTACTTCGGCTTGGTTTGAGCGGACCCAATCTTTCTGAACAACAGCTCAACGACCTCGCGTTGAACTTCCTCCGGGTGCAACTGGTAACGGTCCCCGGCGCCGCCGTCCCGTACCCTTACGGTGGCAAACAGCGGGTGGCTTCCATCGATATCAACGGCCAGGAACTGCAGGCACGCGGACTATCGCCAACTGACGTCGTCAACGCGGTCAACGCGCAGAATGTCATCCTACCTTCCGGAACAGCCAAGATCGGGATGCAGGAATTCGACATTGGACTGAATTCCAGTCCGAAAACGATCAAAGAACTGGGAGATATCCCGGTTCGCACGCTCAACGGGACCACCACTTACGTGCGTGACGTGGCCAGTGTTCGCGATGGTTTCATTCCCCAAACCAATGTCGTTCGTTTCGACGGCCGGCGCGCTACGATGGTCCAAGTCCAAAAGAACGGCAAGGCGTCGACATTGGACATTGTCCAGGGCGAGAAGCAATTGGTACAACGTCTGCAGCCGACCTTGCCGGCCGGTTTGAGCATTCAAACGCTCGCCGATCAGTCGATCTTCGTCACAGCGGCGATTGAAGGAGTCGTCAAGGAGGCCGTGATCGCCGGATGTCTCACCGCCCTGATGATTTTGCTTTTTCTTGGAAGCTGGCGCAGCACCTTGATCATCGCCGTTTCGATCCCGCTTTCGATTTTGACGTCGCTCGCCGTTTTGTCAGCGCTTGGCGAGACCATCAACATAATGACGCTTGGAGGGCTCGCCTTGGCCGTGGGCATCCTGGTCGATGACGCCACTGTGACCATCGAAAACATCGACAGACACCTCGAAGAAGGAAAGTCTCTTCACGATGGAATTCTGGACGGAGCAGCTCAAATCGCGATTCCTGCATTTGTGTCGACGCTCTGTATCTGCATCGTTTTCGTCCCGATCTTCTTCCTCGGTGGTACAGCCAAATTCCTATTTGCACCTCTCGGGGAAGCGGTCATTTTCGCGATGCTCGCTTCGTACATTCTTTCGCGAACGCTGGTCCCAACGCTGGCCATGTATTGGCTGGGTGGAGACCATGCCAAGCACAACCAGGCGGGAGGAAGCGTGGCTCCCAATCACAAACGCCCGAATCCGATTCTGGGCTTTTTTGGAGCGTTTAATCGAGAGTTCAACCTGAGGTTTGAATCATTCCGCGAAGGTTACCGTGATCTGCTCGCAATGTGCCTCCGCAACACGCGAACGGTTGTCATTTTATTCGTGGGTTTCGCCGCGGCTTCGATGTTTCTGGTACCGTGGCTGGGCCAGGATTTCTTCCCGGCGGTGGATGCAGGTCAGTTTACCCTTCATGTCCGAGTGAAGAGCGGTACACGAATTGAAGAAGTAGCCCGGCAGGTGGACCAGATCGAGACCGCAATTCGTCAAGAGATCCCAAAGGAACAATTGAAGGGCATCATCGACAATATCGGACTCCCCTACAGCGGGATCAATCTTACTTATTCCAATTCCGGCGTGGCCAGTGCAGCGGATGCCGACATCCTTGTTTCGCTTAATCCAAAGCATGATCCAACCGCAAAATTTGTGAGAGCGGTTCGTCAACGGATGCACCGGGATTTCCCAGGCATAACGGCCTCGTTCCCACCGGCCGACATTGTTGCTCAGATCTTGAACTTCGGACTGCCCGCCCCATTTGATCTGCAGATTATCGGCGCGAGCACCGCCGCAAATGCGCAGCTGGCCAATCGCCTGGCGAATAAAATCAGTCACATTCCAGGTGCGGTCGACGTGCGGGTTCAGCAACCGTTCGATTCGCCGAGGGTGAATTTGGTGGTCGATCGTACGCAGGCCTCTCAGCTGGGGGTCACGGAAAATCAGATCGCGGGAGCACTCTTGGGGGCCTTGAGCGGCTCAACGCAGGTCAGTCCCAACTTCTGGCTGGATCCGAAAAATGGTGTCAGCTATCAATTGAACACCCAAGCGCCGCAATATTCGATCGATTCATTGGACGCGTTGAGAGATCTCCCGATTCTTGGGCCGACCGGAACTGGGGCGACGTCAACTTCAAATAACGGAACACCCGCCACGGGAGCACCGACACAGATCCTGGGAAATCTGGTCCAATTATCACGGTCTTCCGAACCCCCGATTGTTACCCACTATAACATTCAGCCGGTCATCGATGTTTACGGTGCGGCCGAAGGCAAAGATTTAGGATATGTCGCCTCTGAAGTTCAAAAAGTGATCGACGGCGCGCAAAAAGATCTGCCAAAAGGCAGCCGGATGGTATTGCGTGGCCAGGTCCAAACCATGAAGGACTCATTCGTCGGACTCTTAGGGGGTCTGGTCTTCGCCATGGTTCTCGTCTATCTTTTGATGGTCGTAAACTTCCAATCCTGGGTTGATCCATTAATCATCATCACGGCGCTACCGCTGGCGCTCGCCGGTATTGTCTGGATGCTGTTTGTGACAAGTACGACACTCAGCGTGCCTGCGCTGATGGGTGCGATTATGTGCATGGGTGTAGGAACCGCCAACAGCGTTTTGGTTATAACCTTCGCTAACGAGGTGCTCGAAGAGTACCGCGACTCGTTCAGAGCCGCGCTACAAGCGGGCTACGTCCGTTTGCGCCCGGTATTGATGACGGCTCTTGCGATGATCATCGGGATGGTCCCGATGGCTTTGGGGCTAGGAGAAGGCGGCGAACAGAATGCCCCGCTGGGAAGAGCGGTCATCGGCGGTCTATTGTTTGCGACCGTGGCAACTCTCTTTTTTGTACCAACGGTTTTCGCGGCCGTTCGACGAAACAAATTTTCCAGGCAAACACCGGTCGCCGCACGCACCGCAAATTGATTTCGTTGGAGAGAAAAAATGACACAGGGTACCTTGAAGCCAACTGAACCATTGGAACACAAGCCGCCGATCCTTGATAAAACCAAACGGAAGGGAGTCAGACTCCCGTTCTTAGCCGGAGGTGCATTATTCATCGCGATTGCCGTTATGGGAATCTATTCCCGGACTACGCTCGAGACCGGACTTCAGCAGCGTTCGAACGAAGCGGCGCAATTGATAGTGAGTGTAATTCACCCCCAAAAGGCTTCTGCCACCATACCGCTTCAACTACCCGGGCAAACCCGGGCGTTCATCGAAGCTCCAATTTTTGCTCAAACCACTGGCTACCTGAAGAAGTGGTATTCTGATATCGGGGCGAAGGTTAAGGCCGGCGATGTGCTCGCTGAGATCGACACGCCGCAGGTCGATCAACAGTATAACCAGGCGCGAGCTCAACTCAAGGTGGCGGAAGCCGCGCGTGACCTGGCGCAAGTCACGCTCAAGCGCGATCAGGACCTTTATAATCGCAGGGTCATTGCAGCGCAGGATTTTGATACAGCCGCCGACACTTATCGTCAGAGCCAGGCGACGGTCAACGTTGATCAGGCGTCCGTAAACGCGCTCCAGGCGCTTGAAGATTTCAAGATTGTCCGAGCACCGTTCGACGGAATCGTAACGGAACGGGATACAGATATCGGAGCGTACGTTCCTTCCGGTTCGGGTGTGCAGCTTTTCCGAATGGCGCAGACCTCGCCGCTGCGGGTTTACATCAATGTGCCGCAAACATTCGCGCGGTTTGTGAAGGAACGGACGCAGGCGGACCTTACGCTGAACGAGCTCCCAGACCGCAAGTTTCCTGCGCATGTGACCAATACCGCTGGAGCAATCGACCCAACATCTCGAACATTGTTGACCGAACTGGAAGTCCCGAATGAAACCGGCGAATTGCTGCCGGGCGCATACGCTCAGATCAATCTAAAGCTGGAGGGTGATACCGGTTTTGTCACTGTGCCTTCAAATGTTCTCCTATTCCGATCGGAAGGGACAGCGGTAGGAATCGTGCACCCCGACGGTAAAGTTGAAATCAGGAAGGTCACGATCAACAGGGACCTAGGAGACAAGCTGCAAATTTCCCAGGGACTGTCAGAATCGGACCAAGTCATCCTGAATCCGTCAGACGGTCTCATAGATGGCATGAATGCGAAGATCGCGGCGGCGTCCCGCTAGCCCGCAAAAATCACGCAAAAGACCGAGACGACGAGCTCATTGCGGGCTAGAAAGCTCTTAAACAGGCGCTGCGCGCCTGTTTAAGAGCCTGATTTAAAATAAATGAATTGAGGCAAACTGTTCTTTTATTCTTCTTTTCAAAAAGCAGCGGAATTGTCCGGCGTAGCCGGAGGCCACCTTCGCTCTACGAGCTACGGCGCGCCCGCAAAGCTGGAAAGGCCGCGCCATAGCGAAGCGACGGCGGGATTCTGCTGCCTGAGCCTGCATCGCTCCCAAATCTCTGAAGATTTGGGAGCGATGCAGGCTTAGGGGTAACTAAGTCGTCGACAACGCAACGATTTACGCTATCTTCCCGTCCCTGATTTGAGCACAAACGGAAGGGTGGCTGAGTTGGTCGAAGGCACCTGACTCGAAATCAGGCGTACGGGTAACTGTACCGTGGGTTCGAATCCCACCCCTTCCGCCACAAAATCAA
>JAFAJU010000389.1 GCA_019236035.1 Verrucomicrobiota bacterium
GGGAAATCCTTGGTGTGATCACCGGACAGGGGGTAAACGCAAAGAACAAAGCTCGCACGGAAGTCACGGAGTTCACAGAGGCTGAGAGATCGCATCATTCAAATATAGGCGTTTCGCTCGCGCCTTGAGCAAAGACTATATCAGACGAGGGCTTCAGCCCTATACGCGCTAACTGGCTAAGCGCAGATCAGCTATAATACGAGATCCGGGGGGATGCCCAGTTCGTTGCGGGCTTTGAGCCAATCGGAACATGGATCCTCAAAGTAGCCCCCTCCCTCTCCGACTCGTCGCTCCCAGATCGCGAATGCGCGGTTGCGCACCTCGTTGCGCAGTTCCTCCAGTCTTGACAACCGCCTCTGCAAGGCTGCACCAATTTCTGATAGTACAGCGGGATCTTCAACCGTTGCCGGCATGGTCCAAGCATCGTAATCGGCGATTCTCTTCATCGTACCGCGCAAGATCTTGCCGGACCGCGTCTTGGGCAGACGCTTCACCACAATCGCGATCTTAAACGCCGCCACCGGCCCAATCTTGTCGCGCACCAACGTGACAATTTCCCGCTCCACTTCAGCAGGTTCTCGATCGACGCCCGCTTTCAGCACCGCAAAGCCGCACGGCACTTCGCCTTTCAAATCATCTTTGATGCCAATGACTGCGCATTCTGCCACATCTGGATGTGACGATAGCACCTCTTCCATGCCACCCGTTGACAGACGATGGCCCGCGACATTGATGATGTCGTCAGTGCGGCTCATAATGTAGAAATAGCCATCTGCATCGCGATAGCCCGCATCGCCGGTTTTATAGAAGCCGGGAAATTCGCTGAGATAGCTTTCCACCATCTGCGCATCTTGCTGCCACAGGGTTGGCAAACAGCCGGGCGGCAGCGGCAATTTCACCACGAGGAACCCCATCTGCCCTGTCGCCACGGGCTGCGCAGCGGCATCGACCACTTGCACATCATAGCCGGGCAGCGGCACGGTCGGCGAGCCATGTTTCACCGGCAACAACCCCAACCCCACCAGATTGCCGACTATGGACCAGCCAGTCTCTGTCTGCCACCAATGGTCAATCACCGGCACGCCTAACATCCGTTCCGCCCAGGCGATTGTATCAGGATCGGAACGCTCACCCGCCAGAAACAAGGTACGCAAGCAGGAGACATCATAAGCGCCAAGATATTTGCCCTCTGGGTCTTCCCTTTTTATGGCACGAAAAGCCGTCGGCGCCGTGAAAAGAGCCGCGACACGATTCTCTGAAATCACCCGCCAGAAGGCTCCCGGGTCAGGTGTCCCGACCGGTTTGCCCTCATAGAGAATGGAAGTGCAGCCATGCAGCAGCGGGGCGTAAATGATGTAGGAATGGCCGACCACCCAACCGACGTCTGACGCCGCCCAAAAGACTTCGCCGGGGTTAACGCCGTAGAGATTTTTCATCGTCCATTTCAGCGCCACCATATGGCCGCCATTGTCACGAACCACGCCCTTCGGTTTACCCGTGGTGCCTGACGTATAGAGGATATAAAGCGGATCGGTCGCGGCAAGTTCGACACAGGGTGCCTGCCGTCCACGCGTTTTGGCAGCCGATACCAACTCCGCCCCATCATGATCGCGCTCATGCAAGGCGGCCTGCGCCTGGGGGCGCTGGAACAGCAAGGTGGCATGCGGCTTAAACTTTGCCAGGCTGATGGCCTCGTCGACCAGCGGTTTATAGGGCGCAATCCTCTTCGGCTCGATGCCGCAAGAGGCGGTGAGAATGAGTTTCGGAGCGGCATCATTAATGCGGGTTGCCAGTTCCTTTGACGCGAAGCCGCCAAAGACAACCGAATGGACCGCACCAATGCGGGCACAGGCGAGCATGGCAAAAACTGTCTCAGGGATCATCGGCATATAGATGAGAACACGATCGCCTTTGCTGACACCAAAATCTTGCAAGACAGCTGCAAGGGTCGCGACTTCCAGCAATGTGTCGCTATAGCTGAACTTGCGCTTCATCCCAGAGAGAGGACTGTCGTGGACTAAGGCAATTCGTGCCCCATGCCCAGCCGCCACATGGCGATCCAGCGCATTCCAGCAAGTGTTGCAGGTCGCATCGGCGAACCAACGGCCGTAGACACCCGCTTTGGCATCAAAAATGGTTTGCGGCGCTTGGATCCAATCAATCTCTTTGGCCGCTTCAGCCCAAAAATTCAGCGGCTCACGCTGCCAAGCAGCATAGGTTTCGGCATATCGGCTAATCATATGACCTCCCATTCAGTTTCGTCGCCGTTTCGCTACGGGGCTCAAGCTGGCGATCGTTCTCTACCGGAAAAGCTATGGTTAGAAACATGTCGCGAACAAACAAAAGCGACATTACCTATATTGGCAGGTTCTATACCTTTTTTGGCATGAGTAGCGGGAAGGAAAGCAAAGCGAGACGCTTCGCCTACGTCTCAATGTTCGCCGAGATGCCGATACCTCAACCTTTGGCCGGCCGTGGGACCTCTGATGTCCCGGGTCTTACCGGGTTGCGCTCTGGTGAGCTTAGCAGCCGCTTGTCGGCGCTATAGGGGAAGATATCGAGGATGTTACCGGCGCGAAGGGCAGTTTGCACACGCCGCCAGGCCAAAGCTTGGAACAGGTCGCCATGGTAGTCGACCAAGGTTTCCAACAGATCCGGATGGAAGTTGAGGAAGCGCGGAAATTCCTCTGGAAAAATGTCGTTTTCGTGCACGGAAAACCACGGTTCGGCGGCGATCTCCTCTTCGTAGCTGGTGGCTGATGGCAGCTCGCGAAAATCGCAATCGGTCACCCAGCAGAGCTCGTCGTAGTCGTAGAAAACTACCCGTCCGTGGCGGGTGACGCCAAAGTTCTTCGGCAGGAGGTCGCCAGGGAAGATGTTCGTCGCGGCCAGGTCTTTAATAGCCTGGCCATAATCAATCACCGCAGCTCGAGCAGCGGGTTCGTCCGTTTCGGCAAGATAAAGATTCAGCGGGCGTACCCGCCGCTCAACATAAAGGTGCTGAATCACCACAGATTCATTCTCGATGCTTATTGAGCCTGCCGCGCAGCGCTGCAGTTCTTCGAGTAATTGGGGCCGAAAGCGGTCTCGAGGAATCTGCAGATGTTCAAATTCATAGGCCTCTATTAGCCGTCCGGCCCGGTCATGCTCGAAGACGAGGCGGTATTTGCGCATGACCTCCGATCTTGAGGAGTCCTTCGGGTAGTCGAATCGGTCCTTGATCAGCTTGAAGACCACGTCGTAGGAGGGAAGATTGAACACGACCATGACCATTCCCGGCGCGCCTTCAGCTTGCTCGAATTGATCTTCGGAGGCCTCAAGGTGGCGCAGAAAGTCGCGGTAGAATTCGGTTTTGCCGTGTTTGTGGTAACCGATGGCCGTATAGAGCTCGGCTAAGCGCTTGCGGGGCATCAGCGTTTTCAGAAAACGCACGAGCTCATACGGTCGCGCCGCGTTCACCCGGAAGTACGAACGAGTAAAACTGAAAAGGATGGCGAGGTCAACCTCGCCCAGCAGCACAGCGTCGAGCGTAATTCCTGTCTCACCGTTCAGCAGCGCCAGTCCCAGAGGCAAGCCGTCTTCATCGCCGGCCCGAAACGCGGCGCCGACCAGGTAAGCGCTCCTCCCGCGAAAGAAGACGCTTTCGACCATCTCAATCCGCGCCACCGGGCCGTTCAACTCCTTCTCCAAACGCGAAGCAGCAGTTGCGGCAGCCGCAGGCAGATTGTGGTAGCGTTCCGCGGGAAAACCTAACTCAGTTAGGATTGTTGCTAGTGAGGCAGGAAGTTCGGCCCCCTGATAGCAACGTTGCACAGTGCCGGACAACGCGGTTGGCGGGGCGTCAAAGTCGGTGTCAACAAACTCAACCTGCTGATTGACACCGACCGTGACGAACACACGCCGGGTCAGAGAGTTGAAAAAACTCTCCGCGATTTCCCACTCGTTGCAATTCGCGATTAACGATGAGTAAACCGCTTTGGTAGCGGCCCAGATCGACTTTTCCTCGAGGCGGTTGCCCATCAGCCCGCGAATCGCCACTACGAGCTCATCGAGCACCCGGCCGTAGAGCCCGAGTCGCTCCGCCGCGTCCGCGTAGGCGCCCGGCCAGTCACGACCCAAGAACCGGTCCGCGGCTCGGCGAGTGATCACGTGGAACTCAGCTTGGTAATTGAGAAACGCTCGATAGGCGGCGTTCGCGCAGAGCGCCGCCAACCGGCTGTCGGTCAGAGCCTTAACCGGCGGTGGGCACCGGGAAACGGCTTTACCGCTGATAGCACCCGGAGATTGCAAATGGGACGTGGATTCAATCACCTGAAACGATAACTTTTTCCTAACAAATTAGTTTTCTTACCAATTCTCTTTCTCAAAGGTTCAACTCTATACAACCCTTCGTTGCGCAAACCACTCACACCGCTTGCGTCGCCTGAACCGCAGTCAAGGCGATTGTGTAAACGATGTCATCGACCAGAGCACCGCGCGACAAGTCGTTGACGGGCCGTTTCAGGCCCTGCAACATCGGGCCAATGCTGATGACGTTGGCGCTCCGTTGCACCGCTTTATAAGTCGTGTTTCCGGTGTTAAGATCGGGAAAAATAAAGACTGTCGCCCGCCCCGCTACCGGACTAGCCGGCGCCTTCGTCTTCGCCACGTCCGGCATGAATGCGGCGTCGTACTGGAGCGGACCGTCGATCAGCAAATCCGGTCGCCTGCCTTTGGCCAGTTTCGTTGCTTCCCTTACCTTCTCCACATCAGCTCCAGAACCGGATTCGCCTGTCGAATAGCTAATCATGGCAACGCGCGGGGGAATTCCAAACGCCGCTGCTGAATCAGCGCTCTGAACCGCAATATCCGCCAAGGTCTCTGCGTCAGGATCCGGGATCACGGCGCAGTCGCCGTATACCAAAACCTGATCAGGCAGACACATGAAGAAAATCGATGAAACCACTTTCGCGTTCGGCCGGGTCTTAATGATTTGCAGAGCCGGGCGGATCGTGTTGGCGGTGGAGTGAATCGCGCCCGAAACCAATCCGTCAACCTCTCCCTCTGCCAACATCATAGTTCCTAGCACCACATTGTCTTCCAGTTGGCTTGCCGCCATCTCGAACGAAAGCCCTTTCTCTTTTCTAAGCTCAAACAACGGTTGGATGTATTTGGGACGCAAACCAACCGGGTCGAGAACCTCCAAATCCGCGGGAAGGTCCAGTTCCTGGCTCTTGGCAAACGCCTCGATTTCTCTCGGATCCCCCAGCAGGGTGCAACGCGCAATCCCGCGCTGCGCACAAATCGCCGCGGCTCGAATTGTCCGTGGCTCCGCCCCTTCCGGAAGAACGATTCGCTTTTGCGCTACGCGTGCCTTTTCAGTGAGTTGGTAAAGAAACGCCGCTGGCGACATTCGAAAGTCCAACTCTGTCTTCGATCGCGAAATCAACCAGTCTACGTCTATGCTCTGAGCTACGTGCTTCATCGCGGCTTGCATTCGGGCCAGGTCGTCGATCGGCACTTCGGGACTGAGTTGATACAGTTTCGCTCCCGTCTCGTAGCTGTTGGTTGTAACGCGAAATACTGGCAGTCCGGTGTCGAGCCCCGGCCGGCAAAACTCGATGACTCGCTGATCGATCTCGGTATCTCCGGTCAAAATCAGCCCGGCCAGCGGCGCTCGGCTCAAAGCAGCCATCGACACCGCAATAATGACGTCGTTGCGGTCGGCCGGTGTCGCTAGCATTGCGCCCGGCGTGAAGTAGTGCAACAAATTCGGCACGGTACGGGCCAGGATTGTGGTCGATTTGACCCTGCGCATTTGCATTTCACCGGCGTTGATCACCACCGCATGCAGGTGTCGTTGGACGTCGACCGATCGACAAAACGTGAGCGCTTCATTGTTCGTTATAGCTCCTGCCAAATGAAGGTTTCCCCGCCGAAAAAGCCGGCTTCGGTGCTGATAGTCTGCCGCCAGATCTCCGACGTTCTCTGTGCGGGCGCAACGATTGATGATCAGACCAACGATCTTTTCAATCCCACCGTAAACCTTGGCCGCATACTCGATCTGATCATCCAACTCGGCAACGGACCTATTACCCATTGCAGCGACCAGAATGACCTCACCGTTCAGGGCCTTAACCAGCTCCTGGTTCAAGACGCCTCGGTAGGAATCGTCCGGTGATGGCGGCAGGCCCTCCACTACAACCATACGAGCACCCTTGGTCGAGTCCTCGTAGGCTCCGATAACCTTTCCCAACACCTCGTCCAGGCGGCCATCCGAGACGAGTTTGGCCACCTGCGCCAGCGGCAAGGGATCGACAGGCGCCAGCGTCGTGATCGCTCGTAAAAAGTGCGTGGAGCGCTCCGGCTTCGGGCATTCTCCAACATTCTCGTTGATTGGTTTGTAGAACGCGACTCGGACCCCACGGCGATCAAGGGCCTCGACTAACCCAAGGGCTACCGTAGTTAATCCCTGGCCTCGACCAGCCGGAGCAAGAAAGTACACGTGTTTCATACGCCAGAGAAATATGACTAACTAGCCTGCATCGCTCACAAATCTTCAGAGATTTGTGAGCGATGCAGGCT
>JAFAJU010000547.1 GCA_019236035.1 Verrucomicrobiota bacterium
CCAGATCAGCGACCGGCAGACGCGTGGTGATCACGCAAAGCCCCGTATTGAAGGCGGCCAACTCGCGCAGGAGCGCCTGGAGGGCAGGCTCGCGCACCCGCCCTTCTTGTGGTCCGGGCGGGTTTTGGAGCGGCTCCAAGCCGTCCAGCACCAGCAAGGTCCGGCGGTGTGAGATCAGCTTTGCTAGTCTTTCACCTTTCTCCCACGGTGTTCCGATCCGTGGATCCGGATCGCCAAACCAAGTGAGGGCGGCGTCAATGAATTCGTCGGCAGACGAGGAGCCACCGCTACTGCCCTGTCTGTAAAAGGACCAGCCAAAGACTAGTTCCGCAGAACGGTAGTGTTCAACCGCCATCAGCCGGAGCCAATGGTTGACCAGCGTGGACTTACCAACGCCAGCCCAGGCCACTATGGTAGCGACATTGACTTGCTCATCGGCCCAAGCAGCATCCAGAAACCCGATATCTTCCTCTCGGCCAAAGACGTTGCTGGCTGTAATGGGTAACCTGGCTACCGAAATTCTCTCTGGCGCCAGTCTGACCGGCCACCGCTGGGCTACGGGGTGCGAATGGGCCGGAGGCGTTTCCTGCAAAATCTGATGGGTGATGGTACGCCCCGCTTCAACAGCGCTCGTAACGATCGAGATCGCCTTCAGAAGCTTGGCCGGGCCGCGAATACGCCGGGCCGGATCTTTTTCGAGAAGCGCCTCCAGTAGAATAACGACCGGCTGCGGGATATGTCGGAGTTGTTCAAGCGGCAATCGCGCGTGTTGATGCTCGTACATCACCTCGCCTGGAGTGCCGTCGAATGGCACCTGACCGGTTAGCATTTCCCAAAGCGTCGCACCCAGCGAATACAGATCCGAACGGATATCGACCCCCAGTCCCGCGATTTGCTCGGGACTGGCAAATGCCGGTGTGCCCGCAAAGCCTCCGGGCGTCGAGATTGCAGCGTCGCCAGATGCCCCGCTAGCCGGCTTCGCCAGACCCAGGTCGATGATCTTTGCGGTGACCGCTCCGCCCCCGTCCAAACTCACCATGATGTTGGTCGGCTTGATATCCCGATGCACCAGCTTCTGTTTGTCTATGCCGGCTAATCCGAAGGCCACCTGCGAAGTGATTTCCAGGGCCAGCTTCACTTCAAGCCGGCCCAAGCGTTGGATCAGGCTCGCCAGTGTCTCGCCTTCTACAAATTCCATCGCATAGAAATAATCCCGACCGCTTCTCCCAAGATGGAAAACCGAAGCCACATTGGGATGCCGCACGCTGGCCGCGGCGCGCGCCTCGCGTAAAAACCGAAGCCGAGCCGATTCGTCGGCGAGATACTTTTCACTAATAACCTTCAGTGTCACCGGGCACTGCAGGTCTATATCGAACGCCTTGTAGGTGATGCCCATCGCGCCGCGACCCAGCTCGATTGGTTTGCCGTCCTCCCCGGTCAGCAGCTCGTAATGCTCAAAGCGGGACACCCGATGCTCCGGAAAAACTCCCAGGGTCTCCTCAGAAGACGGCTCGACGGAGTCAGCCTCCACATCATCCAGCATCTCGCTCAGAAAGCAGACCGGACAGAAGCTCATAGTGCCAGAAAGCGGTTGGCCGCAGCTCGGACAGACCGATGAGCCTTGAGCGCTCATACCCCTAAGCGGCCTTCGGAGGCGGTCAGGGCGGCGCAAAGGGCGCGCAACTCGTCCTCGATCTCGGCCGGCTTCGATACGGTGCGGCCAATCTCCTCGCGAACGACCGCCATGTACTGCTTTCTCAGCCGATGGATCAGCGTCTTGACGGTGCCCACACCGATCCCAAGCGTTTGGCTAGCCGCTTCGTAGGAGCCGTCAGGGCCGCTCGCCCCGATTCCTATGAAGCTTTTCAAAGTTTCAAACACCGCTTCCTTGCGACGAGCCATGTATTGGCGGCCCAAGACCGCTAAGGCGTGCTCTAAAAGAGTGACCGCCCAGCGGGCCTCGAAGATTTTCTCTGCGCTTAGCTGATCAGCCGGCTCCAACCGGTAGCGATCCTCGGCGCCTTGCATCTCCAGAGGTACAAACTCTATATTGCCACCCCGTTTCAGGGTGCGAGCCCGATCCGCCTCCGTCGAAAGATAGTTTTGCAAGGAGCCAAGCAAAAACGACCGGAAGTTTCCTTTGAGCGGATCCACCCGAGAGAGCGTCTTGTGCTCAAGCAAATGCAGGAAAAAGCCCTGCGCGAGGTCTTGGGCTTCTTCGGGGGTTTTGCCCCGGCGCCTGATGTACGCGTAGAGCGGGTACCAGTAGACTCGGTAGAGCTCCCCGAGCGCCGCCTGGAATCCAGGGGCCTGACTCTGGGCCGAGAGCAACACCGCGGTCCACCGAGTCGTTCGAAATCGGTGCGCGACATTCCCGAGTGAGCTTTCGTCCGACTTCAAGGGTCCCCCAGAGCTGCGGAAGTGTAACATTTAGAACCCAAATTTGAAGCCAAACCTTCTGCGAAAACGAGAGCCCCTGTGCTAGTTTCGAGTTTGGGGTTCGGCGTTTGGGGTTCGGCGTTTGGCGTTCGGATTTGTTGGCGGAGCGTCCGGTGACGATCACATGATTCGCTCAAGAGCCCGCCGGGTTTAAGCCCCGGGTCATTATTCCTCGGACTGTTCACTCAGCTTTCTCCAATTCCTTGCGTCCTACTGCAGGTTTGTGGCCGTGCCCACAAACCTCACACCTTATCCGACTAACCAGTTTGAATTTTATTCCCGGCATCGTCGCACGACGCACCGAAATTTCTAAGAATTTCTGACACTTCCGGAGCCGCAATCCTTGAGTACCTAGGTGAAGGCAATCGCAACGCGAGTCTCGATAAAAAGAATGGTACAAACGCACTTTTTTAAACCAATCGATATGGACATGCCAATCCCCGATGACGTTCCCGGCGATCTGAAGCTGGCGGGCGACATTATGAATGCGGCACAGGACGTAATCGACAAGATCTCGTCTTTTCTACCCCCCAACACGCGAGGGATTGTGATTCAGATCAGCAACATGACCGGTCTGACGCTCGCGCTGAAGACCACTGACTTTTCGAGTGGCGGCCTGGAACCGTCGGTATTGCCGGCGCCGGTGGTCGGACCCTTCTCGCAGACCGTGTTCGGCGTTAAGAGCGCCGACATCGCGACGGGAGTGGCTGGCAGCGTCACTTATGAGAGCGATGGCATCGAGGCGCTGCTCTGCGGCTTCGACAACCCACCCGGTCGCAGCAGTACCGTCAACGTTACGCTGACCGGCTCACGGGCGCAGACGCTCAGCTGCCGAGCTGTGATTGGTAACGGCAACCAAGCGGTGGCGAATTTTGTACTATACGACACAGGCGGTTTTGGCGTCGGCGATATCGTCAGCTTGATCTCCCTCGGTTCAGTCCCGGGAGCCCGATACCTGGACGGGCGGACCGCCGACGGCACCGTCGGCCTCGCCCCGAACGGGGAAGTGCCGTTCACGGGCACGAAGTGGCGGGTGTCCGATGGCGGCGGCGGGTCGTTCACTTTAAAGTCCCTCAGTAAAATCGATGGACCGCGTTTTCTAGATGGTAGGACCGCCGACGGAAGCGTCCGGCTAGCGGCCGCGAGCGGTTCCTCTTGCTCAGGAACTCACTGGGAGATAACCAAGCTCGAGAGCGGTGTGTCGTTTTCGGTTCGCTGCCTTGGCACAACCGAGGGTCCGCGTTTTCTCGATGGACGAACGGGCGACGGAACAGCCGGGCTCGCGCCGAGCGTTTGTCCGCCTTTCACCGGAACGCACTGGGGCATTTTTCGCAGATAGATTCCAAGTACTTGAAAGGAATTCGTTATGAGCATTGCACTGAAGGAGCGAGGAAGGGGCCACAAGGCAGAAACCCGGTTGCGTTACTCCGGCCAAACAAAGGCGATGGCATCGGCAGAATCGAACGAGCACCTGGTATTGCGCGATTTTGCTCGGTTCGTTGAAGACTCCGATCTAAGTATTCCTCGAATCGCGGAGCTTCTACGCGTTTCGGATGTAATCCTGAGCATGTGGATCGCAGGGACGGCTAAGCCATCGACGATCAAGCTAAGCGAGATCGAATCCCTGGTAGTAGGCCCTTCCTGAGCGCCGGTTTGAACACCGGGAAATCCGTCACCCGAAACGGACCAGATCCGGATTCGCGTAAAGGCCAGCGGTATCAACTTCGCTGACATCCTTGCACGCCAGGGTTTGTATCCCGATTCGCCCAAGATTCCCTGCGTTGTCGGGTACGAAGTTTCAGGCGTCGTAGACGCCGTCGGCCAGGATGCGGACCATTCCTGGGTCAGCAAGGATGTTTTTGCGCTGACACGCTTTGGCGGCTATTCGGACCGCTGCGCCTGTTGCCGGTTGCATTCGGCATGCCGTTCTTCCACCCGATTCCACTGATGGGCGCAAACAAATCTGTCTTCGGCGTGAACCTCGGGCACATGTGGCACGAACCTGAGATGATCGCCGGCTGGCTGGAAA
Organism: Verrucomicrobiota bacterium; assembly: GCA_019236035.1. Taxonomy (GTDB): domain Bacteria; phylum Verrucomicrobiota; class Verrucomicrobiia; order Chthoniobacterales; family JAFAMB01; genus JAFAMB01. The sequence goes on from JAFAJU010000547.1 coordinate 4,469, forward strand.
TACTACTTAAGGGGGTCGCGGATGACTGGGTCCGGCCTCATGTCGACAAGTGCTTCCCACTCGCGCAGGCCGGCGAGGCGCAAACGTATATGGAAGAGCGCAAGAACACCGGCAAGGTGGTGCTGACCATTTGAGCGGCTAGACTAATCCCA
>JAFAJU010000604.1 GCA_019236035.1 Verrucomicrobiota bacterium
GTTGGAAGACTTGTTTAAACCATTGCTGCTTCCTCACCTTTGGCGGGTTCTCGATTTTGCGACCCGCCAATCTGTAAGAGAGATCATTTTGTTTGACGTGGAATTGGACAAGAACATGAAGCCCGGACCGCGGCAACGAAGTATAGACGCGGGCCAACTTTTGCTGCAGCAAAGCGCTCCGCGGGGCGAACGCCAGATGGCCAGGCTGCGGGAAGCGATTCAGGCCGGGGCAGCCGTTGGGCATTTTGCGACTTTGTATGGCGTCGGCTGTGCCGCGTTTTCAATTCCGGTCAGAACTGCGATCCTGAGTTATTTGCTGCAGGAACTTGTCGCAGGGGCTCCGAAGGACCCCAGGCAAGTGAAATTGCTTGAGACGGCTGCAGAATCGGTGAACGAGTTCTTGCGTGTATCCTCAAACGGGCTGAACGAGGGTTTGCGTTTCCATGGCTGAAACAGTTGTTGAACCTAAGGTTGAGGTTGCGCTCGGAACTCCGTGGAATGTGGTGGTGCACAACGACCCGGTCAATCTGATGAGCTACGTCACCATGGTTTTTCAAAAGGTCTTTGGGTATTCTAAGCAAAAGGCGCAGCAGCACATGCTGGAAGTTCACTACAAGGGCCGGTCGATCGTTTGGACCGGCGCGCGGGAACGAGCGGAGTTTTACCTCCAGCAGCTACATGGCTATTTGTTGCTGGCGACTTTGGAGAAAGCGGAGTGAAATGCTGATTCGCCGGTTGAAGGGGAACTCGATAGAGCTCACGGATATTGAACCAATCGAAGCCGAACTGCTTCGCAAGGTCCCAAGCGTTTGTGACACCGGCGGAGACAGTCGGGCCGAGGCGCGTCTGTTCAGTAACCCAGCCGATTCCAGCGAGCACCAGTTTCTGAGTGACTGGGACGAATTTGTGCGGCCCGAATTGCGCCACCTATTTGTGTCGGCCAGAAAGACCGTCGAGGAGGATCTGGGGAAACTGTCGGATCGCCCGGGCCGTCCTGGCCGGCTCGTCGTTCCGTGTGCTCACAGCGACGCCTGGCTGAATACACTAAACCAGGCCCGCTTGATCCTCGCCACCAAGTTTGACTTTACCGACGAAGAACTGTCGATGCACGAGCCGCCTCAGTCGTTTTCACGGCGCGACCTCGTTCTGCTGCAGATCAACTTTTATGCAGCAATTCAAGAACGGATTATCGATGCGGTGAATGGTGAAGAGCAGGAGTAACGCCGCCAAAGAGGCACTCGATGTTGTTGCGCGGTGGCCGCAAAGGCCGCTCAGAGATAATGTTTCGGGCGCTTCCAAATAATTCGGATCTTGAAGCGTATAGGCGACCGGCTAGGCTTGCGGTATGAGTAAGCCTGTTGTCGAAGTGCAGGTTCGCGCTGTGATTCCCACGAGCGGTGGCTGTGCGGTATTTCTTGGCAACGAGGAAAAAGTTTTCGTGATCTATGTTGATCAGAGCGTTGGTGCGGCGATTACTATGTTCATGCGCGGCACACAAAAGGAGCGGCCGCTCACTCACGATTTGCTCGCTCACATTTTAAGAGCGCTCGGAGCAAGGGTCGAGCGAGTGATCATCAATGATCTCAAGCGGGGCACCTATTTTGCGAGACTTATCCTCAATGCGGAAAACGAACTGCAACAAAAGAAAATCGTCGAGATTGATGCGCGACCAAGTGACTGTATCGCGATGGCGACGCAGCAAACGGCTCCGATCTATGTGAGCCGCGAGGTCTGGGAGGAAGTCGAGGATATGAGCGAAGTGCTTCGGAAAATGGAGGAAGAAAGCTCTCAATCCGAAGAAACGGACGAAGAAGAGTGACGTAAGGCAGGAACGCGCTCTTACACGTCCTGGGATTTGCGAGCGACGCAGGCTGAACCCGGTGAATTTTTGCAGCTGTTGATTGAATTTAGAACCTGGTCACTTAGTTTGCCGTCGACATGACTGAAACGTGGGATATTCCTTCCGCCATAGCCCTCTACAACATTGATCGCTGGGGTACTGGCTATTTCACTATCAACGGTGCCGGGAACGTTCAGGTGATGCCGACGCTGGCTTACGGCAAAGCGATCGACTTGATGGACGTTATTAGCGAGGCCCGCGACCGCGGGATGTCTTTTCCCCTCGTAGTTCGGTTCCAGGACCTCCTTAGGCATAGAGTCGAGACGATCAACCGCGCCTTCCAATCGGCGATAGCCGAAGCGAACTATCAAAACGTCTACAAAGGGGTTTTCCCAATCAAGGTCAACCAGCTTCGAGAAGTCGTTGAGGAAATTATGGACGCCGGCCGGCCGTTTAATTTCGGCCTCGAAGCAGGTAGCAAACCGGAGCTGATCGCTGCGCTGGCGGTACATCGGGATCCGGACAGCCTGATCATTTGTAACGGGTACAAAGATCCGACTTTTATCCAGAACGCCTTACTTGGCCGCAAGCTGGGCAAACAGGTGATCATGGTCGTGGAGAAGCTGGAGGAAGTCCGGCAGATCCTGCAGGTCTCCCGAGAGATGAACGTGATGCCATTAATGGGGCTCCGGGTTCGACTCCAATCCAAGGGTTCAGGCAAATGGGCGACGAGTGGAGGAGAGAACGCCAAGTTCGGCTTGTCCACGGCCGACCTGGTTTCGGCGAGTAACTATCTGAAGAGCGAGGGAATGGCCGAGTCTCTGGTGCTGGTGCATTTCCACGTTGGTTCGCAGGTGCCGGACATCGGCGTGATCAAGCGAGCCGTGCGCGAGGCGGCGCGCTTCTATGCGAAATTGTCGAAGATGGGCCACCCGATGCAATTCGTCGATGTCGGCGGTGGTTTGGGCGTTGACTATGACGGGTCGCGTACGGCGTTCGACAGTTCGATGAATTACACACTCCAGGAGTATGCCCGGGACGTAGTGTACAACATCATCGACGTCTGCGAGTCCGAAAAAGTGCCGCACCCGATCATCGTAAGCGAGAGCGGCCGGGCAATTGTAGCGCATCATTCCGTGCTAGTGGTAGAGGCTTTCAGTTCAATCGAGAAAGGATCGGCCGATCTGGCGCTGGAGATCAGCGAAACCGACCCGAAGCTGTTGCACGAGATGGTCGAAACTCAGAAAGCCTTATCAAAACAGAATCGCATGGAGGTACTGCACGACGCGCAACAGATCAAGGAACAGTGCCAATCGATGTTTGAGCTCGGGCTGCTGGATCTTGAGAGTAAAGCCAAGATTGAGATCATTTATTGGCAGATTGCACAGTCAGTGGTCGAATTATGTCGCGGGATGCGGTATGTCCCGGACGAGGTTAAAGAACTGGAAACGGCGCTGGGAGATCAATACCTATGTAATTTTTCGGTCTTCCAGTCCTTGTTAGATCATTGGGCGCTCGGCCAGTTATTTCCGATTATGCCCGTTCACCACTTGGAACAACCACCGGATCGCAACGGTACTTTGGTGGATATCACCTGCGATTCGGATGGGAAGGTGAGCAAGTTTATCGACTTGCAAGATGTTAAAGAGACTTTGCCTCTGCATCGGATGCGTCCTGGGGAGCCGTACTACCTCGGTTTCTTTCTAATGGGCGCTTACCAGGACATCATGGGGGACCTGCACAATCTGTTTGGCCGGGTAAACGAGGTGCACGTTTTCCTGGATGAAGATGAGGATTCAGGGTGGTACATCGAGGAAGTCATAGAAGGTAGCACCGTGGGAAGTGTTCTTTCGATGACTCAGTGGGATCAACACGAACTCATTCGCCTGGTGAAGGGACAGGTAGACGCGGCAATTAAATCAAACCGCCTGAAACCGAACGAGGCTATGCGTCTCCTGAGCGATTACGAACGCGGCCTGAAGGGCTACACGTATCTGAACTTCCAGAATGGCGGGCGTTGATCTTTGTGGCATTCCTGAAATTGGCAAAAACCGCGCGCCCGTCACTGGAGGGCTTCGTCGTAGCAGCCACCGCGGAATGGCTCGGCCTCACCCATTGTCTGGAGGGGCGTTGCTTGCAACGCCTTCGGCCGACAGGCCGAAAGAACGCTAAACTAAACCACCCATCGACGACAACCCAGCGAAGGAGTTGCAAGCAGTTCCCCTCCAGGTTCTAATTTCTTGACCAGACTTTCTCGCTAGTTCCGGCCGTTTGCGCGGTGGCTGCTACGACGGATCAGCCCCTCCAGAACCCGCCGCTCAGCCACCGAACAGATGACGTAACGATCGGAAGAACCGGCTAGAAAAATCGTTTCTGTCATCGCGTCGATCTGTGGAGCTGCCAATTTCTTCTCGTTCGTGCACCGGGCAGGTTTGGCTGGGAACAATCGATTGGGGTAGCATAATCTCATAAGAAGTCCCTGCCGCGTTGCAAGCATCCGTGGCCAGACGATTCGATACGGAACATAGCCGGACGCGCACCAATGGTTCAGGCGCCGGAAACGGTCCGTCCGGATATTTCTGTCGTGAGGCTTTTTCCATCACCCGGACCCAGATTGGAAGTGCCAGGGTCGCACCGTAGCCATGTTCCTGGATCGTTTGCGGATGGTCAAAGCCAACCCAGACGCCGCAAGTAAGCGAATTGGTGAAACCGACGAACCAAGCATCCTTATAGTCGTCAGTCGTCCCGGTCTTTCCGGCGGCATAGCGGGTTAAGCCGAGCGTCTTGACCGACGCAGCGGTGCCGCGCTCAATAACTCCGCGCAGGGTTTGGGCGATCATCCATGCGACCGCCGGGGAAATGGCCTGTTTGCGGCCTGGATGAGCCTGGTAAATGATGTTGCCGTCGGCGTCGTCGATTCGTTCGACCAGATAAGGTTCTTTTCGCTGACCTTGAGCAGCAAAGACCGAATAGGCGGCGGTCACATCTTTTAAATCCGACTCAAACGCGCCGAGGTAAGTTGCGGGCACGTGAGGGATACTCCGAGCAAAGCCAACCGATTGTCCGATAGTGATCACGCGATCGAGCGTGGCAAGCTCGCCAACCCGGATCGTCATCGTGTTTCTGGAGAAAATCAGCCCGTTACGCGCCGGTAAAACTCCATGATTTTCTCGATCCGAGTTGTTCGGATGCCAATTCGGGGCCGCCGGCAATTCTCCGTTACGCAACGGAGCGTCCTCGATCCCGGTGCCCGGCATCATTCCTCGGGCGTAGGCTGCTGCGTAGACAAAAGGCTTAAAAGTTGAACCTACCTGGCGGTACGCTTGGAGAGCACGATTGTACTTACTATCGCGATAGTCTCGTCCGCCTACCAAGGCTCGAATTGCTCCAGTGCGATTATCGATCGCGACCACGTCGCCTTGCAGGTAAACAGTCTGCTCTTCGGCTGCCCGCGATTGATCGGTAAAGTCACTTTTCTTGGGATGTTTGTAATCCGGTTTGCTCTCTACCTGAGTTAACCAACTATCCACAGCTTGTTCAGCCGTCCGCTGTAAATCCTGATCAAGTGAGGTGTAAATACGCAGCCCGCCGCCATCAATGTCATCCTGGCTCACCAGCCCCTGTAACTCCCGGTAGAGTGCGTCCATTGCATAGTTCTCCTGCGGCGTGGAAGTGCGCCGCCCTGCGATCCGTACCGATGCCTGCTTTGCAGTTTCTGCTTCAGAAGCTGGAATCATTTTCAGCTCAACCATGCGATCGAGGACCTCATTGCGTTGATCAAGCGCGCCTTGGAGATTGGTAAAGGGCGAGTAACGGTTCGGACTGCGAATAAGTCCAGCCAGTAATGCCGCTTCCGACACATTCAAATCGGCCGAGGATTTTCCGAAATAGGCTTGGGCAGCAGTCTCAAGGCCGTATAACCCCGAGCCGAAGTAGATCCTGTTCGTGTAAAATCCTAAAATCTGATTCTTGGAATAAGTGGACTCGATCCGGCAAGCGACAAAGGCTTCGAGGATCTTCCGGCTCAAATCCCGTCCACCAAGGGAGAAGCTGTTGCGGGCGAGTTGTTGGGTGATTGTGCTACCCCCTTCCCGGACTCCAAGGCGCGCAACGTCACGCAGGAGTGCTCGGAGGATTCCTACCGGGTCGATTCCGTGGTGTTGAAAGAACCGCGAGTCTTCACGGGCTAGCAAAGCCTTTTTGAACAGCGGAGAGACTTTGTCGGCTTCGATCAGAATTCGATTTTCTCCGAAAAGCCGGCTATAAACCTTCCCATCCATGTCGTAGACCCATGACCGCTCCGGGATCTTCCCAACGTCCTTCAGGTCGAACGTCAGGGACCACGCGAAATAAACTGCTCCAAGGATGACTAAGCAGATTGCGGCCGAGAGCCCTAAACCGATGGCCAGCCGGATCAGAAAGTGGCTCTTCTTTTTCATCAGGGTTCCAGGCGCGTCATCGCTACGAACCACCCAGCAGATCCGGCCGCCTTTCCCGTGTTTTCCGGTAGGCCTGACTTTCTCGCCAGTCACGAATTGCCCGATGATTGCCTGAGAGCAAGACGTCCGGAATTTTCCAGCCGCGGAAGTCCGACGGCCGAGTATACTGCGGGTACTCCAATAAATTGGAGGAAAATGATTCGTCGAGGGCAGATTCGCCCTCGCCGAGGACTCCCGGGATCAACCGAGCGACCGCATCAACAACGACGACAGCCGCGATTGCGCCGTTGGATAGCACGTAGTCACCGATTGAGAGCTCATCGTCGGCCAGATGCTCGCTCACTCGATGATCAATTCCTTCGTAATGGCCGCAAATAAAAATGAGATGTTCTTTGCTGCTCAGTTCCCAAGCAATCTCCTGAGTGAACCGTCGGCCACCCGGAGCCATCAGAATCACATGCGATTGCTCGGTCCTGATGGCTTCCACGGCGGCGAAGATTGGTTCCGGTTTCATGACCATGCCTGGACCGCCCCCATACGGCGGTTCATCTGTTACATGATGTTTGTCGGTTGCCCAGTCCCGTATATTCAGGCA
>JAFAJU010000005.1 GCA_019236035.1 Verrucomicrobiota bacterium
CCTTACTGGCACTGGAACTGACACTGACACCAATTCCTTCTCCTGACCTCCTGCAACTCCTGAATTCTCTACTCATCCGCCACGGGCGAGACGCCCATGTTACTAATCAAGGGCGATCATGATTTGCTTTCGAGAGCGAAAATCGGTAGTGTCCTTCATGCCCGAAAGGACACAAAAACCACCAACGCCGGCTCCCTGGGAGCCAAAGCAAGGGGACGGAGACGGACCTCGATCACCCGATGTTTCTAAGCCGGATACCAAGGATCTACTGAAGCGTATGCGCAAGGTGGATCCGAATCAGTCGAAGCGTTACCGTCAGCGTACCGGCGAGTAACATGGATGGACCGAATCAATCGAGCCCATTAGCCGGTGATTTCCTTGCTGTTCTAAAACAGCGGAAGCTCATTAGCGATATCCCTCCCAACGCAGGCCATCGTTCGGAACTGAAGGAGACGACGGCCACTACGATCTTAGGCTTTAAGTTCGCCGGTGGCGTTCTGGTGGCCGGCGATCGGCGGGCGACGTCGGGCAATGTCGTCATGTATGATCGCGCCGACAAAGTTTTGGAGATCGATCGCCATTCGGTCATGGCGATTGCAGGTTCGCCGGCAACCGCTTGGGAGATGGCTCGGATTCTAGAGCACTCCTTCCAATTTTATCGCCGCAGCCAGTTGCAGGAAATGAGCGTGGAAGGCAAGGTACGCGCACTCTCGAAATTGTTGCGAGACAATCTGGGGATGGTGATACAGGGGGTCGGAGTGGTTGTGCCGCTGTTCGCAACATACGACAAAAAGAGTTCGGACCCGGCCAAGGTTTTCTTTTATGATGCTATGGGTGCCCAATTTGAGGCGACCGATTTTGCTTCGAGCGGCTCAGGTGCGCCGGCAGTCAGGAGCGTCCTCTACTACGAGAATAACTGGGGAGCAAAGCCGTTGCGAGAACGGAGCCGGGAGGATTCAATACTCCTGGCACTCAAGGCTCTTGACACGGCTGCTGAAGCCGACACGGCAACCGGTGGAATCGATCGTCACGCAAGAATTTTCCCAATCATAAAAATCGTGACTGAGACAGGGGTCCAGACCGTGGGAGACGACACGCTTTCCGAGTTGTTCCAATCGCAAGTAGCATGATCGACGAACCTTACCGTTGGGTCGAAGCGATCTCCAATCGCCGCGAATATATTGAGAATGAGCTTGCTCCGGGAAGTCCAACGATCGGTCTTAGTTTCCCTGACGGCATCCTGCTGCTGACTTTCGGGCGCGACCGCCGAAAGATCTTCGAGATTTATGATCGGATTGCGATGGGCGGCATCGGGCATCCGGGCGACATCGAACGCCTGCGCATGACAGCCATCGAGTTGGCAAGTACGGAAGGATTTACTCGTTCGGCTGCCGATGTTTCGCTGCGTCGCATGGCGACTTATTCTTTCAGCCCGGCGTTGAAACAAGCGTTTGAGCAGATCTACGGCGCACCCTATCTGGCGCGACTTTTGTTCGCTGAAGTCGGCGAGTCCCAAGAGCAAGATCTTTTTGTTCGCCTTGACTATGACGGAGCAATGCACGCAAACGCCATGAGCGCCGGAAAGCGTCGCGAAGGCTTTGGGGCTATCGCGGGAACCCGGCGCGGGCTGGAGCAGGTGGAGTCTATTTTAAGTCGGGCGAAGATCTCGAACCTTCGAAACGCTTTGGATACAGCGATTCGTGCCTGGGGAGCCGGTCTCTATGCCTCTGACGAAGATCATACGGAGGCGCCAGAAGAACCCACGCTGAAGCAATTCGTAAAGTCGCGATTGGACCAGTATACGATTGAGGCCGCCATATTGGAGCGGGGAACTGCCGATTCGCATGCCGGCTTTGTCGAAGTGCCCGACTCTGACTGGGAACCTGTTTTGTCCAAATTCCGCTAGCGGTAGAATCCACCCGATGAAGAATACCCTGCTTCTCCTTTTGGGCCTTTTGACGGCCGGTTCCTTGTGGGCAGACGAACTAACCCGAGCAATCCAACAGCGATTAAAGGATCAGGGATTTTATTACGGTGAGGTCGATGGCCAGGGAGGTGAGGAGACTTCTGCCGCGATTCGCCGTTACCAGATCCGATTCGGACTCAGAGTTACCGGACAGGTCAACGATGAAACTCTGCACTCAATGGGAGTGTCGCGCGATAGCGTTGCGCGCCCCACGCCGGGGTACCCGAGTAACGGAGGCTCCTACGATCGTCAGCCTCGCGGCCAATATCCCCCTCCTGACCAAGAATCCCCGTACCAACAGGCTCCGTACCAACAGGCACCGTACCAGGAGCCGCCGAGGGAATACTACGGCCGGCCCATCCCGCAAGGCCCGGATTCGGAAGATTACGATGAGGCTCGACCGGCCCCGCATTCGGCTCCTCAAGTTGCAACGTCGTATCCGCGTCTTTTCGCAGGGACGCTTTACGAGCGGGCGCCGTCTCAGGTTCAGGAAAACGTGCTTTACGCTGTTCAGGGAGAATTGATGAACAGAGGATTTTTCCACGCCATCATCGATGGCAGCCCGGGTCCTGCAACGACGGATGCCATCTTACGGTTTCAACGGGAAGAAGAGCTGCCGATGAGTGGAAGGCTTGACAACGAGACTCTGAACGCTCTGAGAGCCTTTCCTGGACAGCGCAACGGCCCGCCAGGGCAGTTTTCCAGGCCCTGGCCTCCCGGAATGCGATTCCCGGGCCCATGGCCGTTTTGAGGCGGTAGGAGAACGACGAGCTCATTGCGGGCTAAACTCTTCTCTTCAAAAAGCAGCAGAATGGTCCGGCGTAGCCGGAGGATTCTGCTGCCTGAGCCTGCATCGCTCACAAATCTCTGAAGATTTGTGAGCGATGCAGGCTTTGGACTTGCAGCTTTTGGTCGGGTGCATTTCGATATCTTCGGGGGTTATGGAAGCGTTCATTGAATCATTAGGGGAATGCCAATTCTTGTCGCCGTTGCGGCATCGACATATCGGATCGGAGAAATTTCGGACTGACGAACACCGGGTAATACATGACGACTCGATGGAGGGTGTCCGTGACACCTTCGAACGCGGATTGAGTCCTCTTGACTTCGAAATGGCCGGGCCGCGTGAGAAAATCTATTTTGATCCAGCGAAAACGTCCGCTGCAATCGTTACGTGCGGCGGTCTGTGTCCCGGCCTGAACGATATCATCCGGGGTGTCGTGATGGAGTTGTATCACAGATATGGTGTCACGCGCATTTTTGGTCTCCGGTACGGCTACGAAGGACTAGTCCCTCGCATTGGGCATGTTCCGCTCGCGCTGCGACCTGAATCCGTTTCAACAATCCACACATTCGGTGGCACCATCCTTGGAAGTTCTCGTGGTCCGCAAGACGCCGGCGAAATGGTGGATCATCTGGAGGAGCTTGGTGTGGATCTACTCTTTGTCGTTGGCGGCGATGGAACATTGCAGGGAGGTGCCAGGATTAACACCGAAATCCGCCGCAGAGGCCTCAAGAAGAGCGTGATCGGAATTCCGAAAACGATTGATAACGACATCATGTATCTGGACAAGAGCTTTGGCTTCGACACGGCCTTTGCCGAGGCTGTAAAGGCCGTGTCGTGTGCCCATGTCGAGGCGGTAGGAGCTATGAATGGCATCGGATTGGTGAAACTCATGGGACGCCACTCCGGGTTCATTGCCTGTTATGCCGCGCTCGCGGGTCAGCACGTCAATTATTGTCTGATCCCGGAGGTGCCATTTAATCTCGATGGTCCGTCCGGTTTACTCGAGACGCTGAGATACAGATTGGCTAAGCGCAAGCACGCGGTGATTGTGGTTGCCGAGGGAGCCGGCCAGAATCTGATGGATGGAGACCTGTTCGAGACCGATGCATCGGGAAACCGGCGGCTGGGAAATATTGGGGAGTTCCTGAAGGATAAGATCACCGAATTTTTCAAGAATCGGCGAATCGAGGTGAACCTGAAATATATCGACCCAAGCTACACCATCCGGAGCGTGCCGGCATCGGCGCAGGATAACGTCTACTGCCTGCGTTTGGCCCAGAACGCCATTCACGCGGGCATGGCAGGCAAAACGAACATGTTGATAGGCCAATGGCACGGCACTTTCGTTCATATACCGTTCGGGCTCGTTACCAAAGGCCGGCGCAGGGTCGATCCCGCTGGAGACTTATGGCAGGCTGTCCTGGAATGCACCGGCCAACCGAAATTTTAAGTTTTGCGTTTTGGGTTTTGCGTTTTGAGTTTTGCGTGAAAATCGGTTGAAGCTATCCATGGCTGAACACCCAACCCAAAACTCCGAACCCCAAACTCCAAACTCCAAACTCCAAACCTCTCCGCCCCATGCCTCCGCGCAAACCAAAGCCAACCTCGACGCCAAACAGTAAACCAGGACCTGGAGAACGACCGAAGCGGGGACTTGATGCTATGCATCGCTCGGTTCTGGCGCTCCCCTTGATACAGTTCATCGCGAACGGCGAGGCCGGTCAACTTTACCCGATCATTATCGACATCAATTGGAGGTTCGTCGGCGGTCGACCTGCTGCGAAGAGCAAGATCAAAAAACTTCTCGAGGATATCCTTAAAGGTCAGGGCGCCGATGTTAAAGGTAACTTGATAGACGAGCGAAAGAGCGAATTAACGGATCAGTATATTTTCGCGCAATTGCAGGAATCGGTCATCCGCGAATTGATAAAACAAGATCGGTCCGAGGGAAGCGGAGAAAACGCAATTTACCGGGTTTGGCCGGACTTCGAAGTGGAGAGGCACATCAGCAAGAGCATTGTCACGATCAAAGCAGACGCTGTCCGTAACGCGTTTAATGCGCTGGGCGAAGGCATCGTGTGGGCGGTGATGGATTCCGGAGTCGATAAGGAGCACCCTCACTTTCAGAAATATTCCAATCTGCAATTGCCTGCAGAACTGGCGCACGAGGACTTTGCAGCACCGGCCGGCACGAGTGACTCGGCATGCGTAGACTTATACGGGCACGGGACCCATGTCGCTGGAATTATCGCGGGTGAACCCAACCCAAGAACGGGTGGATACACGGCGATCGTCCAGAGCCGGCCCGACGGTTCCGCGTCTCAATATCAGCCCATGCCCATCGTCACAATTTCGGGAATGGCGTCGAAAACAAAAATTTTGAGTGTTCGCGTCCTGGACGAAAATGGCAAAGGGTCCGTGAGCAACATTATTGCTGGAATAGCCTACATCCAGAAGCTGAATGCCGACGGGCGCGACATCAAAGTACACGGTGTCAACATTAGTGTGGGCTATGGTTTTGATCCGGAGTGGTTCGCGTGCGGTCACAGTCCGTTGTGTGTGGAAGTTGATCGCCTCGTAAAGTCGGGAGTTTTGGTGGTAGTGTCCTCAGGTAACACCGGGCGCGGAGTTGTGAATGTCGACGATGTGATGAAGCCGACCTATCTGGAAGGGACCATTAATGACCCTGGGAACGCCCAATACGCGATCACTGTGGGGTCAACGCATAAAGAAATGCCTCATACCTATGGTGTCTCGTTCTTCTCGTCAAAGGGGCCGACCGGTGACGGTCGCCGGAAACCGGACCTGATCGCGCCGGGTGAACGAATCATCTCATGCGCCGCAGGGTCAAAAAAGCAGGCCATACAAAAGGAGGTGCCGCAGGCCTCGGTCGACTATATCGAAGACACCGGAACGAGCATGGCTGCTCCACATGTCTCCGGAGCGCTCGCGGCATTTCTATCGGTCCGTCGCGAATACATCGGACGCCCGGAAGAAGTGAAAGAGATTTTTCTTAAGTCAGCTACGGACTTGGGCCGGGACAGCTATTTTCAGGGATCTGGCCTGGTGGACGTGATGCGCGCCATTCAATCCGTGTAGAGCTGTCACACGGGCGTCCCGCCCGCGCGAACATGTAGGCGAAGCGTCCCGCTTTGCTTCTTCATGCAAAGCGGGACGCTTCGCCTACGGGACGGCTCTTGACTACTTAATCCAAATTATTTAAGTCTTTTCGTCTTCGCCGTACCCCCCTCTTGAAAAACACGTAACAACTACCAACTCATTCCCCCAAAACATGAAACGCTGGATTGCAGATAATTCGGGTCCAAAGGAACCCATGCTGCCGAAGAGATTCTTGATCTCCCTTTTTACTTTCGTGGCTTTGTTGACCACTTCGCTGTTAGCTCAAGCCCAGTTCAAAAAACCCAAAATCGGCTTTTTGCCCGGGGTCGTCGACCCATTCTATCAGGTCATGGAAATCGGCGTGAATGAAGCGGCAGCAGACTACGGTCTCGAAGTCGTGACTCAGTATCCACAAACCTGGGGTCCAACAATTCAAACCCCGATTTTGGATGCGATGGTGGGACGCGGTGACCTCACCTACCTGATCATAGCTCCTACCGATAAAGAGCAGATGATTGCCCCGCTGCAGCGCGCCGTTGACGCCGGTATCAAAGTCATCACAGTCGATACCTTCCTGGGCGATGGCGACTATATAAACGGCAAGGTGACTTTCCCGCTTTCGTACATAGGGTCAGACAATGTGGAGGGCGGCAAGATCGCGGCTCGTGCGTTGGCCAAGGTCGTCGGTAACAAAGGCAAGGTCTATATCCAGAACACGAACGTTGGCGCCAGCACTACCGAGCAGCGTGGCAAAGGGTTCAAGGATGGCATTGCTGAATTCAAGGATATGCAGCTGGCTGGTGAGGACTATAACCTGGACGACGCCGGCACCGCCGCCCAGCAGACTGCTGCCAAGCTACAGGCTAATCCCGATCTGGTTGGTATCTTCGGCGTTAACGTATTCAGCGCCCAGGGGGCAGGGAACGCAGTTAAGTCCGCGGGTCTGGGCGGAAAGGTGCAAGTTATCGCCTTTGACGCCACCAAAGACGCCATCGAGAACCTCCGACAGGGTGTGGTTAGCCTGGTTATAGCGCAAAAGCCCCACGACATGGGTTATCTGGCGGTCGCGTTCGCTATGGCAGATGCGCGCGGTGTGACCAGCTTGCCACGGCGTGTTACTACCGGCTACGCGGTTATTGACGCCAAAAACGTCGATGACCCATCGGTATCTCGTTTCATCTACCGGGTCGGCAAATAGGTCTCTCAAAACCTTTTGTAGCGACGAAAATCGGTAGGGATGCGCTCCTGCGCGTCCGGGGTGGCGCGTCTACTTCGCTGGGAACGCGCACACGGTCGCGTTCCCGGTCGGGCGGTAGGGCGAGGCTCCGTCCGAGCCCGAGATCGAGCGACGCAGCGCGTTTTGAACGCAGCGACATCAACATTCTATGGGAGACGGTACAGTAGCTCGACAGAAACAATTGATTCTTGTTTTCAGTCGTGTGTGGGCCTGGGTGTTTCTGGCCGGACTGATCGCTTTTTTCGCGACCAGCGTGAATATCCAAAGCCGAGGGGGTGTGAACTTCCTGACCATTAGGAACTCGCAAAATATCCTAATGGCGATCGTCCCTGTTCTGCTGATGGGGTTAGGACAGACCTTCGTGGTCATCGCCGCTGGGATCGATCTCTCGGTTGGATGGGTCATGGGGTTGTCATCAGTCGTCTCGGCGATGGTCATTGTGGCTCTGACCGACCGTGGAACCTATGAACCCCTGGCCATTGTGATAGGCTGCCTGGCAGGTGTCGTAGCAGCGATAATTCCCGGACTGATTAATGGGGTTATCATCGCCACCCTGCGTATTCCATCGTTTATCGTCACCCTGGGCATGTCATTTATCGCGCGCGGCGTGGCCTTCTTGCTGTCGGGCGGCAATGTGGTTGGTGGGCAGCCTCAGGGTGTGCGCGACCTTGGGAATGAGGCGCTGCTTTATTTGATTTCGGGATCGCATGGCGGATTGTACTTCCTGCGCCCACCTGCGGTGACTGGCGAAGCGTTGCGCCAACTGGATCGCATCTTACAATGGCCGGTAGTCATAACGTTCGTCCTGCTGTTGATCATGCTTTTCGTCCTCCACAAAACGCAGTTCGGGCGGCACGTCTATGCCATCGGCGGTAATCGTGAAGCAGCGCTCCGTGCAGGCATCCCGGTTGACCGGCACATCATTGTTCTGTATGCGCTCTCAGCAGCCACTGCCGGAATCGCGGGCGTCTTGAGCACGGCCCGCTTTTCGGGCGGCTCTTCCATAGCCGGCGATCCTTTGCTGTTGTCTTCTATTGCTGCCGTAATTATTGGCGGAGTCAGCATGTTTGGCGGAGAAGGCAGCGTGAGCGGAACTTTGATCGGTGCGCTGATTATTGCGGTGATGACGACCGGTCTTGTCATGCTTAACGTGCAACCCTTCTGGCAATACATTGTGGTCGGCATAGTCGTGATACTGGCGGTGCTGATCGATCAGGCACGCGACCTCATCATCGGCAGGATGGAAGCGGGATAATTTCATGGAGCCGATGCTTTCCGTCAGGAACCTGGTCAAGCGCTTTGGTGGTCTGACTGCTGTCAACCATGTCAGTCTGGACGTATATCCTGGTGAGGCCGTTGGCTTGGTGGGAGATAACGCCGCCGGAAAATCAACCCTTATCAAGTGCATTTCCGGCGTCTATCAGGCCGATGAAGGCGAAATTTTCTTCCGGGGCGAGCGGGCCCATTTTGCGCGTCCGATCGACGCGCGCCGGGCCGGTATCGAGACGATTTACCAGGACCTGGCGTTAGCTGGCAACCTTGGAATCAGTGCGAATATTTTCATGGGGCGTGAAGTCAAAAGGAAATACCTCGGCGGCATGGTTCACACGCTCGACGAGACCTTTATGAACGAGGCATCCCGGAAGGTCCTGGATACGCTCAATATTCACTTCGCTAATTTCGGGGAAAAGATCGAGAAATTATCTGGTGGCCAGCGGCAGGCGGTGGCAATTGCGCGCGCAGTTTACTGGCAGGCCAAACTCATGATTATGGATGAACCCACCAACAACCTGGGGGTGGTCGAACAGCACAAGGTACTGGATCTGATCGGTAAACTACGCGAAGAGCAGGTGCCCGTCATACTCATTAGCCACACGCTTCCG
Source organism: Verrucomicrobiota bacterium (assembly GCA_019236035.1). Taxonomy (GTDB): domain Bacteria; phylum Verrucomicrobiota; class Verrucomicrobiia; order Chthoniobacterales; family JAFAMB01; genus JAFAMB01. The sequence continues at coordinate 8,994 of JAFAJU010000005.1, forward strand.
GACGTGTTTGCAGTGACAAATCGCATCGTAGTTATGCATCGGGGCCGGAGAGTTGCCGAGAAACGCACCAGCGAAACGAACAGCCATGAAATCGTGCAATACATGGTCGGAGCGCTCGATGACACCCGGTAGCCTGCATCGCTCACAAATCTTCAGAGATTTGCGAGCGGTGCAGGCTCACTACACCGTCGCCTCCTCTTGATTAGCCCTTAGAACTATCGGAGCGATCTTTGCAAAGAACCGGACGACGTAAATCAGGTAACCAAACAGGGTGATCGTCTGAAGCACTGCAAACACAATGTGACCGCCTCCTGCGATGAGGATCCCGGGCCAGAAGTGGATGCCGATGACTACAACCAAATTATAGAGCGTCAAGCCAGGCACTAGCCAGTGAATGTTCATCCGCTGATCACGCAGGATCAGCTGATAGAGTTCCTCTTCGGCAGGTCCGATCGCTTCGGCCTGTCGTTGGCGGATCAAACGCAGGTCGGCCAGGAACAGTGCCCAAGCCAAAATCCCGAACGCGGTGCTAAACGCATACCATTCGAGCGGAACGGTCAGATCGGTGAATTGAATCGCCTCGACCATGGTACACGCGATGTAGAGAAAGTTGTGCGCAAACTCCAGCGGCCAACGAATCAAAGTCAATGTGTGCGCCATAGACCTTGACCAGAACAACAAAATAACCAGCAACCCATTGGCGACATACGGCCACTGGTCAAACCGGAGGTCACCAAGGGGTGCTCGCGCACTCTCCGCCAGAACGGATAATGCGACCCCTTGAATGATACTCACCAGGGTCAACTCTATGTTTACCACCAACCCATCTAATTGGCGTCGAGTCGATCTCCGGGCGTGGCGTTCGCCTCTGGTTTGAGGAGAATGCATTGTAGCAACCTCTTCGGGTGTGAGCATCGCTCACACGCACGTTTCCGGGACATTAGCAGTCGCAGCCGTGCAGGGGAAGGAAACAAAGCCGCGTCCTAGCCCGCAAAAATCACGCGCTGGGAGAAATCGACGAGCTCATAGCCTGCATTGCTCACAAATCTCTGAAGATTTGTGAGCAATGCAGGCTAGGTAGTTT
>JAFAJU010000014.1 GCA_019236035.1 Verrucomicrobiota bacterium
TGGGTAGTAATCCAGTCCGGCAGTCGGGTTCCTGCTTCATCGGCGTCGAGACCTGAATTCGAACTCCTGGCTCTGTATTTGGCGTCTTCGACGCAGGCGCGAAGCGCTCTGAGGCAATAGAAGCCACGATGCAGGCAGGTACCGCCCAGGGTATCTTCTTCAATCAACACAACTCTTAGCCCATTCTGCGCTGCCACTAACGCAGCTTCTCTTCCGCCTGAGCCGGCTCCAATTACAGCCAATTGATAGTGACTATTCATGGTAACGAACAAATATTTATGCTAAAGCGCTTCCTGGATCTCAGATTAATCCGGCGGTTCACCCTCAGCCGCCCATCCTTTGGCAGAGCCTCCCCATCTTTTGCCGTGACCCGGGGATCTTTAAAGGGGAGTATCTGGCATTTCTGATGAGGCACGCAACGGACTTGGACGAAAGATACCTCTGGGCTTAGCTGACCCAATCACGCCAGGTCGGATTGAAGGAAAGGCGAAAACTGACGGGAGGTTAGTAATGTTAATCGAATGGTTCACTGTAACCGCGCAAGTGCTTAACTTTCTGGTCTTGGTGCGCCGAGTCGCTCGCCAGCGAAAACGCCAGTCGCCTGGCTTTTATGCAGAGAGCGGAAAGAAACATCGGCGACCTTCTCGAACAGCTCCGTGCCGATTTCCACCAGCAACGCCAAAATTCCATCGACGCGGAGCTCTTCGACCTAATCTCAGGTTTTGAGGTTCTCGGTGGCCGCTAGCCCGCAAAAATCACGGAAAAGTCATTTTGACGAGACCGTTCGGGCCGCTGCATAAGCGGATCGCAGTATCGGGGCGCGTTCGAGAACCGCGTCCGCTTTGTGCTGGAGCATCTGTAACGCGAAATACAGCTCTCTCGGCTCGTTCAGCCCTTGCCAGGCGAACTCCTCGCCTGCAGTCTGTGCCCTCCATTGCTGGCAAGTTGTCTCGGCCATAGTATGACATCTAGTCGCAAGCTCGATGACTTTGTCGACATAAGCTTCGTTATTCATTCGTCTTCACCCTCCTGTTCACTCTAAATTTTAACTCTTCAATCATAAGACATGATCGTTATTGAAGGGAGGCTCTGTTTCGGTCGCGTCTCCGCCAAGGCGGCCTGCACCTGCATATACCGTGCAAAATCTTCGAGAAGCCTTGTTTTCGTACTGCGCACTTTTCACACCTCCAGTCAAAATAGACCATGATTGGAAACATTTGACTTATCCGGTTTTGTCCATCGTTAATCATCCTTTGAGGTAGTAGATAAAGACGCGCTCCCGCGGTTCCGGGCCGGCGCGTCCACATCGCTAGCCTGCATCGCTCCTAACGCGACGGAGCCGCAACCAAAAGCGACCGAGTAGGATCAATCCTTGGTTAGCTATTGCCAAAAAGTGGGGAGAGCCGTTGCAGATCACCACTATCCTCTCAATAGCACGAACATATGAAGGTCGTTAAGCCTGCCCTCCCATCTCCAGACAAGCGCTGGAAAATTGTTGATGCCAAGATGCGGCGATTTGGCTACCAGGGCCATGCCTTGATCGAAACCCTGCATGCCGTTCAACAATCGTTCGGATACCTGGACGAAGAGGCACTGAGGTTTGTGGTAAAGGCGCTGCATGTCCCACCCAGCAGAGTTTACGGTGTCGCGACTTTCTACAACTTTTTCACTCTTAAGCCGCAGGGCGTTCACACCTGTGTCGTCTGCCTTGGTACTGCTTGTTACGTCAAAGGTGCTGAACGAGTGTTGGCGGCCATCGAAAGAGCTGCCGGAATCAAATCCGGCGAAACAACTCCAGACAACCAACTCTCGTTGCTAACTGTCCGTTGCATCGGTGCCTGTGCAATCGCGCCAGCGGTTGTTTACGACGGGAATGTCTCAGGCAAACAAACGGCCGAGCAAGCCGTAGAAAAGTTGAAGGGATATCTTCACAATGCTGCTTGAAGAGTTGATCGGGATCGCAGAGAAGCAAAGAGAGGTCCGCAAGCAAATCTGCGTCCGTTGTTGCATGTCCGCAGGCTGTATGTCTTCCCAATCAGCCGAAGTAAAGACAGCTCTGGAAAAGGCTGTTGCGGAAAGACAGATGGGGGACCTTATCGAAGTGCGCCGGGTGGGCTGCATGGGCCTCTGCGGACCGGGGCCGTTGGTTAGCGTGGAACCGAATAGCCTGCTTTACGAACATGTCACCCCGGAAAATGCGGGTTCAATCATTGACGCTCTTACCAGTGCGGGTCCGATAAAAGCGGAAAGGTGTGATCCTCAGCATCCGTTCTTCACACGCCAGACGCTCGTTGTACGAGCAAATGGCGGGCGAATAGACCCCGAGCGGATTGAGGACTACATCGAGGCTGGAGGTTATCGGGCGCTCCATCATGTGCTCACGGAGATGCAACCGCCTCAGGCGATCGAGGCGATCATCAAGAGTGGGTTGCGGGGACGCGGAGGAGCGGGTTACCCGACCGGCCTGAAGTGGGCCACTGTCGCTAAATCGGTGGGTAAGCAAAAATTTGTCGTCTGTAACGGTGACGAGGGTGATCCCGGCGCCTTCATGGACCGAAGTGTGCTCGAAAGCGATCCGCACTCCGTCATCGAAGGGATGGCGATCGCCGGCTATGCCATTGGAGCGGATCAAGGTTTCATCTATGTTCGCGCCGAATATCCGTTGGCCATCAGCCGCTTACAGGTGGCTATCCGCCAGGCAAAGCAGCACGGTTTGATCGGTTCGGCAATATTCGAGTCCACGTTCAACTTCAACGTGGATATCCGCATAGGTGCCGGAGCATTTGTCTGCGGGGAGGAAACCGCTCTCATGGCTTCGATCGAAGGCAAGCGCGGCCAACCGCGGCCGCGGCCTCCCTTCCCGGCAGAGAGCGGATTGTGGGGCTTTCCCACCCTAATTAACAACGTTGAAACTTTTGCAAATATCGCTCCGATCATCAACCGTGGGCCGGAATGGTACGCGGGCTTTGGTACAGAAAAGAGCAAAGGCACGAAAGTCTTCGCTCTGACCGGCAAGATTCAGAACACCGGCCTCATCGAAGTCCCGATGGGCATAACGATCCGGGAGATTGTCGAAGAATTGGGCGGCGGCGCTCCCGAAGGCGCTAAATTGAAGGCTGTGCAAACCGGTGGCCCCTCCGGCGGATGCATTCCGGCGGAACATTTCGATGCCTCCATTGATTACGAGTCGTTGACACAACTGGGTTCCATTATGGGCTCTGGCGGAATGGTCGTGATGGATGATCAGACCAATATGGTTGAGGTGGCGCGGTTCTATATGCAGTTCTGTATGGAAGAATCCTGCGGCAAGTGTGTGCCGTGCCGCGCCGGTACAGTGCAGATGTATCACCTGCTGGCAAAGATTGCAGCTCGTCAAGCTACGATGAAGGACCTCGAATTGCTAGAGGAACTCTGCGACCTGGTCAAAAACACCAGCCTTTGCGGACTGGGCCAGACAGCTCCGAACCCGGTGCTAAGCACATTGCGTTATTTCCGTAACGAGTACCTCGAGCTACTTCAACCAGCGGGCTAGAAAGCTCTTAAACAGACGCCGGGCGTCTGTTTAAGAGCCTGTTTTTCAATTATGAATTCGAAACAAACTGTTTTTAAACTCTTCTCTGCAAAAAGCAGCGGAATTTGCCAGCGTAGCTGGAGATTCCGCTGCCATAGCCTGCATCGCTCAAAAATCTCTAAAGATTTGTGAGCGATGCAGGCTAGCCGCTCTAAATCTTAGCAATATGGCTGTAAAAACTCTCACTATCGATGGCAAACATGTCGGGGCTGAAGAAAGCGAAACTATCCTGGAAGCAGCCACAGACGCTGGGATTAACATCCCGACGCTGTGCCATCTCGATGGATTAACCAACGTCGCCGCCTGTCGGCTGTGTCTCGTGGAAGTAGCCGGCACGAAAAAGTTGCTACCCTCCTGCGTTACCAAGGTCGCTGAGGGAATGGAGGTTAAAACCGATACCGAAAGATTGCGCAAATACCGTTTGATGATCCTGGAATTGCTATTTGCGGAGCGAAACCACGTCTGCTCGGTCTGCGTCTCTAACGGCCACTGCGAGCTGCAAAGCCGTGCCCACCAGCTAGGGATGATGCACGTCCGATTTCAATATCTTTACCCGAACGCTTTGGTGGACGCATCGCACGAACGTTTCGTCGTCGATCACAACCGCTGCATCCTCTGCACACGATGTGTGCGCGTTTGCGACGAGATCGAGGGTGCCCACACCTGGGACGTGATGGGCCGCGGCACCGCCTCGCGAGTAATCACTGATTTGAATCAGCCTTGGGGTACATCGGAAAGCTGTACCAGTTGCGGGAAATGCGTTCACGTTTGTCCGACCGGCGCCCTGTTTGAAAAGGGAAGGTCGGTGGCCGAGATGGCGAAGCGGCGCGAGTTTCTTCCCTATCTGGCGATGATGCGGGAGGGCGCCAGATGAATAAAGCGCGGCTGGCCACAGTATGGCTGGATGGCTGTTCCGGCTGTCACATGTCGTTCCTCGACATGGACGAGCGTTTGATCGAGTTGGCTGCATTGGTTGACCTCGTTTACAGCCCTCTGGTCGACACCAAGGAATTCCCGGAGGGCGTGGACGTAGTTCTGGTCGAGGGAGCGGTCAGCACCGAACACGACCTGGAAAAAATACGCAGCGTCCGCAAACGGTCGAAAATTCTTGTGTCGTTGGGAGACTGCGCGGTGACCGCTAACGTTCCCAGCATTCGTAACCGATTTCCAGTCGAAGCGGTTGAGCATCGCGCCTATATTGAGAATGCGCAATTCAACCAACAGGTACCGCGGGAGGCGGTACCGCGCCTGCTGCCGAAATCGCGTCCTGTTCACGAGTTCGTGAAGGTGGATGTTTTTGTGCCGGGATGCCCGCCGTCCGCAGATACAATCTATTTTGTCCTCACTGAGCTTCTGGCCGGACGAAAGCCCGACCTGATCGATAAAACGCGATTCGGAGCATAACAGACGATGCCGGCC
>JAFAJU010000031.1 GCA_019236035.1 Verrucomicrobiota bacterium
CACGAATTTGTGCTCGAGATGATCGGCCGCGAAACCGAACACGCGAAAGAGGGAAAACGCGCGGCGATTTTTGCGAAAGTGAATTCGCTGGTTGATCCGGAAGTCATTCAAGCCCTTTACCACGCTTCGCAGGCTGGGGTTAAAATCGACCTCCTGATCCGCGGTGTCTGTTGTTTGCGGTCAAAAGTGCCCGGGGTGAGCGACAATATTACGGTCCGGAGCTTGGTTGGTAGATTTTTGGAGCATAGCCGAATCTTTCGATTTGAGAATGGAGGCCACCCAGAGGTCTATCTGGCAAGCGCGGACTGGATGGCGCGGAACTTTTTCAGGCGCGTGGAGACCTGTTTCCCGGTTGAAGACTCGGAGTTGCGAGGGCAGATCGGCCAAATGCTCGATATTTACTGGAGGGATAATGTGAAGTCACGAGAACAAGGCATCGAGCCCACCTATGTTCGCAGGCCGAGTGATGGGGAGCAGGTCGATGCCCAGAGCCATTTCCTTGAACAGGCGTTAAAACGCAAAAAACCTAACGTCGACACAAAGCCCCTTCTGGTGAAAACAAGCACCACGGCTAAAGATTCCAAAAAGCGGCAGGAAAAGGTCGGCCAGCCGGCCTAGCCCGCAAGAATCGAGCGAAAGCAGGAGCGACGAGCTCATTGCGGGCTAGAAAGCTCTCAAGCCTGCATCGCTCACAAATCTTCTGAGATTTGTGAGCGATGCAGGCTCAGGCCGGAGTGTCGCTCGCCTTTTTTTTGCTGGCCGCCGGCCGTTTGGCGAATTCCCAGCCGATTTTGCCGTTCTGAAGTTTTAGCGCAGCATCAAACGGCCGGCCTTTTTTCGAGATAAATCGTTTGAGCACGTCGCTTTTGCCTTCGACCAGCATCTTGCGCATCTGATCCTGAGGGATTTCGCGTTGAAGAATATTTTTACTCATTTTAAACGAGCACTTACCCTTTGCTACGTTTTCGCAAATATAGGCTGACCCAGTGTCGTAGACTTGTCCGTCGCTGCAGACCTGGCATTTACCAACCACGACGTGCTTGCCAGGACTTACCTCGACTCGTTCGTTATTCCCGTCATTGTCAAACGCGAACTCAGGCTTGTTATCCTCGTTTAAGATCAAGGTTGCGGAGAAGGGCCGGCCGGTCTTGCTGCGGAATCCCTCAAGGGGTCCGACTTTGCGATCACTAACGAGGAGGCCGACTTCGTCCGGGCTCAACTGCCGGCTTGCGATATTCTTGAACAGGCGGAATCCGCAGCTCTGGCAACGATAAGTGCGATAATCCTCCTTCAATTGCGGAGCGCCGCATTTAGGACAGCGGGCGTCGATGGTCGCATAATTTCCCTCGACGAGGTCGCTCTCGAAGCTCTTTGCCTTGTGGACGATTTCACGCGTCAGATCTTTGATCCTCGCCATGAAGGCCGGCCGATCGAGCCGGCCCTGTTCCATCAGCTTCAGCTGATATTCCCATTCCCCCGTGAGTTCCGGAGAAGAGAGCAGATCGACGCCTATGCCCCTGAGTAAGGTAATCAGCGAGGTCCCTTTCGGGTTGGCAATCAGATCTTTTGTTTCACGAGTAACGTACCCGTCCTGAATCAGTCCTTCGATGATCGCAGCGCGCGTGGCTGGAGTGCCCAATCCTTTAGCGGCCATCGCCTCGCGGAGTTCTTCGTCTTCGACGAACTTGCCTGCGCTTTCCATGGCAGAGAGCAGCGTAGCTTCGTTGAACCGCGGGGGCGGCTTGGTCTGGCTCTCTCTGATCTCCGCATTTCGGGTCAGAGCGGTTTCGCCAGGTACCAGATCAACGATCGCGGGGCTCTGCTCCTCACCGGCAGCTTCTCTGCCGTACACCGCGAGCCAACCGGGATCCTTGATGATTCGTCCTTCTGTCTTGAAAGCTTCGCCTTCGACGCGAGTGATCCGAGTGGTGACTTCGAATTGGGCCGCCGGATAGAATACGGCGACGAACCGTCGAGCAACCATGTCAAAAACACGCTGTTGTGCTTCGTCGAGGTTCCGCGGGATCTGGCCGGTTGGAATTATCGCGTTGTGATCGGTCACCTTTGCGTTGTTGAATATTCGCTTACTAGGTTTCAGCCAGCCGTTTCGGAGCACCTTCTGCGCGTGCGGTTGCAGCATCGGATCACTCAGGCTGGATAACACCTGGCGGGCTGTTCCCAGATAGTCTTCCGGCAAATATCTTGGATCCGTTCGAGGATAAGTGATGACCTTGTATCGTTCGTAGAGTTGCTGCGCGACTTGCAGAGTCCGCCGAGCAGAGAACCCATAGCGCGAGTTTGCTTCACGCTGCAACGTGGTCAAATCATACAGCAGGGGAGGCGCCTGCGTGG
>JAFAJU010000039.1 GCA_019236035.1 Verrucomicrobiota bacterium
ATTGGAACTTCGGCGTCAGGGTATTGGCGTGAGCGTCCTCGAACCCGGTGCAATCGCCACAGCCATCTGGGAGAAGGGAGCAGCGGCCCTGGCAGAAATTGGCCCAGATCATCCGGCCCGCAAGCTTTACGGCGGAGAGCTCGAAGGTATAAGCAAGGCGGCGAATCGAGCTGCCGCCGCCGCTATCCCTGCAGAAAGGGCAGCCGACGCGATTTTGCGTGCGTTGACCGCCCAGCGCGCTCCAGCGCGTGTCTTGATTGGACCAGACGCGAAAATCGCTGCGCTCCTCAAACGTTGGTTGCCCACCACATGGTTTGATTGTTTACTGATGAGGCAGTTTGACATCGCTCATCTACCTGTGCTCGAACCCGGCAAAGCTTTAACCTCGTAACTCTGCGGCGCATCGCTAAAATTTCGGTTGACGCTGGCTTGAAAGCACCAGAAAGAGTTGAACTCTAAATTCTGTACCGGAGAGAGCTATGGACTTTTCGCTTACGCCAAATCAAGCAGATGCCGAACGAATCGCCAATTCGATGAGGGTCTTGTCTTACGAAGACGCAAAAGCGGGCGTCTTGCGCGTCCTCCAGGATACGTCGAACCAAAAGGCTGAACTGACGGATTGGGAGTTGTCGTTTGAGGAATACATCGAGGAACATAAGACCTCGAAGCTTCTATTTTGCCGCTACGGCAGCCGCGTTGGAATTGTTTTCAGTCCGGCCGATCATCATGGCATTTGGGCGATGCAACGTGAAGGCACCCGGGCCAAGGGAATCCTGCCGGACCACTTGGTGAAGTTTCTTGAGGATCTTGCGAAGCGCAAGGGGCTAGCCTGATTGGCGGTCTCGGATAGGACTTATAGGTCACATAGGACTTATATGACCTATCGATGCACAAAGCCCGCTTCCGAGCTCTAATCGAGCATATACTTTAGATCGGAGACGTGTGTCGGATATGCCCACAGCACTTTCTTGAGGTCGCGCGTGGTCAAACCGAATTTCATCGCCAGCGCAAAAATATTGATCACCTCAGCGGCATTGTGACCGAACAGGTGAGCACCGAGAATGCGGCCAGTGCCGTCTTCAAGCAGAACCTTGTAGAAAGCGTGCTTCTGCCCAATCCGGCGCGACGAGGCCCACCTTGTCATCGTTCCCCGATTGATGTGAAAGCGCAGGCCTGACTTGGTCGCTTCCGATTCGCTCATACCTATTCCCGCGAGCGGCGGCAAGGTGAACACCGCGCTCGGCACCAACTCATAGTCAGCCTTTTGATGGTTTCCGCTCAGTATGTTCTCGGCGGCTACGTCAGCGTCCATATCCGCCGTAGTCGCAAGCTGGAGCGGCGTTGCCGACGCATCCCCAATCGCGTAGACGCACGGGTTGCTGACGCTTTGCAGAAACTCATTCACGATTACACCGCGCGAGGAATGCTCGACCCCGCCTGCAGGAAGGTTCAACTCATCCAGGTTGGCTACGCGACCCGCTCCGTGGATAGCAAGGTCAGCTTGATAGACGTCAACGCAATCTTTGTTTCCGTTAATAGTAATCGATCCATTGAGCCGCTTTGCGCCGCAGACCTGGAAATTTGTCACAATCCGAATCCCAAAATCGCGTGCAGCGTCCGTGAGTTGATCGACCACCTCGGGCTCGAAGTTTTTCAACACGCGCTCTCCCCGGTGCAGGACCGTCACCTCTGCGCCCGCGGCTCGCGCCACGTGCGCAAACTCCATCGAAATATACCCGCCACCGATGAACGCTAGGCGTGGAGGCATCGAAGCCAGTTCAAGAAAATCTTCACTCGTCATCACGAGGTCTTCGCCCTCAAAACCGAGCGGCGCCGGGCGCGCTCCGGTGGCCACTACAATGTGTTCGGCGCGCACAATTGTCTCGTTGTTAACCGTGATCTCAGCCGGGGACACAAATTGCGAGGTGCCATGGAACATCTCGATGCCGGCTTCCTTGAAATCATTTTCTGTGCGAGCCGGGACCGCACTGGTGAACGCAGTCTTGGAACGCATGAGCGCCGCCCAATCAATGCCTGTCGCGGGGCGGACGCCAATCTTCGACATCTGATGCGCTAGTTCAACAACCTCGGCAGTAGCGACCAGATATTTCTTCGGCTGACAACCGCGCATCGCACATGTTCCGCCGTAGGGCCGATTGTCGGCCACCGCCACGCTGCGCTTCGCCTCCCGGCACGCAAGCGCCAACGTATAGCCTGAAGTCCCTGTCCCGATCACTAAAACGTCGAATTCTCTTGTCATAAGCTGCTTCAATTACCTGCTTCCGACAGTTTGCACGTCTGCTATTTGCTCAGACTTGCGGCGCCGCATGGCGACGCATGTCTGGAGGCTTCCAGGAATAGAACTCAAGCACTCGAGAACTCAAGGACTCAAGAATGCGGCGATGGCGCGCTTTGCGAGTAGAATGGCGTGGATGGCCAATGACGAGGCTCACCGGCTTGCTATCTGTATCTGAAGCAAGATCAGCGAATCAAAATATGCTAAACCAATCTATTTCTCTCCGCAGGCTGGGTCATTCCGATATCACCGTTTCGGCCCTTGGGTTGGGCTGTATGGGCATGACCTGGGCTTACGGCCCAACCGATGAAGCGGAAGCCCTTCGAGTTCTTCGGCGTTATGTGGAACTCGGAGGTAACTTCTTTGATACAGCTGAGATCTACGGGCCATACAACAACGAAAAATTGCTTGGACGTTTTCTGGCTGAGATCTCACGCGATAATGTCGTGGTAGCAACCAAGTTCGGTTTCAAAATCGATGAGGCGAACCAAACTCGTATACCAGATAGTTCGCCGGCCAACGTCCGGCGCGCGTGCGATGGCAGTCTTAACCGGCTTGGCATCGAGGTTATCGACCTACTTTATCAGCATCGCGTCGACCCTAAAGTTCCGATTGAAGAAACCGTCGGGGCAATGGCTGAACTGGTTTCAGCCGGAAAAGTACGGGCTCTGGGTTTATCCGAAGCTGGTCCGGAAACACTGGTGCGAGCCGCCAAGGTGCATCCAATCGCAGCGCTGCAAAGCGAGTATTCGCTTTGGACCCGTGATGTAGAGACAAACGGGGTTCTTGCGACATGCCGCGAACTCGGAATCGCTTTTGTTCCGTACAGTCCGCTCGGGCGCGGTTTCCTGACCGGCGCGATCCAAAAGGTTTCGGATCTTGATCCGACCGATTGGCGCCGTACAAATCCGCGTTTCGCTGAAGAAGCCTTGGAGGCCAACTTGGGATTGGCTGAGATCGTCAAGGATCTGGCGGGCAAGAAGGGTTGTACACCGGCCCAATTTGCGCTGGCCTGGGTTCTAGCTCAGGGGGAGGACATGATTCCGATCCCGGGTACGAAACGGCTCCGATATTTGGAGGACAATATGGGCGCATTAGCGGTACAACTGACCGCACAGGACCTCAAAGAAACCAATGCCCGCTTCCAGGAGCTGGCGGTCGCCGGAGAACGCTATACACCCGAGATGATGGCCCTGCTCCACCAATAACGATCGGCCGCTAGCCCGCAAAAATCACGCGCTGTGAGAATCGACGAGCTCATTGCGGGCTAGTTGCGCACTTTTAGGCGCGGTGCCTAATTAGGAGCGGAGTTAGCCGGCGTGCCCGTTCAAGTCCGCTGAACGCTCGGGC
>JAFAJU010000227.1 GCA_019236035.1 Verrucomicrobiota bacterium
CCGTCCGCGAGAATCGTTCAAGCTCGTCATTCTTGCCGGCGGAGATTTTTCACGGTTTGCTGCTGAGGTACGCCGGCTGGGACTGACAGATCAGGTAATCGTGCGGGAAAACGTCAGGGACATGGAAGATTACCTGCAAGCCGCTGATATTGGATTGTTCACGTCTGAAACGGAAAGCTTCTGTTTGAGCATTCTCGAAGCAATGTATTTTGCCTGCCCGAGTGTTGCCCCGCAGGTTGGGGGAATCCCCGAAGTCGTTCAGGATAAAATAACCGGACTGCTCATACCATTTGGTGATACCGAAAAACTGGCTCGCGCTACCGAGAATTTAATCCAGGATGGAACGCTGCGGACGATGCTGGGCCGCGCTGCTCAAGTGCGCGCTCATGATAAATTTTCTGCGAGGATAATCGTGCCACGCTATGAAACACTTTACCGCCGTGTCTGCGGCTTAGCATAAGCATTCTGTTTGTCGGGCGGTTTGCTTGGGGCCGCGGATACAGGCTGGAAGCCTATGCTACTTTGGGGGCAGCGCGCGGACGACGGGGGCGTGAGCAAGGTAGCAACGTGAGTTCGTTCACGATAACAGGCCTTCCTCCCATTTTTCGACCAGGGCTGGGACCTTGCCGCAGACTAGGTCTGCGAACGCCAGCAACGTTTTGCGTGCGTCTCCCAAGGGATAATAGAACGCATCCCAGTTCTCGCTGTCCTCGCCATCGTGATTCGGAATGACGTGATCAAAATGCCATGCTTCTTTGATTTCTGTGTAAGCGCTGGCCGCCCGGCGTTCGATATTTTCGAGATCTTTCCAGGACAGGATGCCTTTTTGTCGCTGGGTACGGCGCAATAACTTGCGACGCATCACGTCTGTCAGAAAATCCGCCAAGGATAAATTACGTTCCGGCGACTTCAGAAACAGGACCTCCTCCCGTGACAGTGGTGCGAGAAACACGCTCAGGACACTCACTTTCGACGCAAATACTTCCTGCAATTTCCGACCCACGAACGGATTGCCTTCGTAAAACAAATGCCCCGCAGCCAGTACCCGGTCCGCATCATTTAAATCTACGGCCTGCAGGTCCCCACGAACATCCAGCACAATGAAGTTTCCCTTGTTCCCAAATCCCTCAATCTCTTCGCGAGATCTGAAATGATAATCTTTGCCATCGATTTCCGCGGGTCGCGGAGACCGACAGTTGTACAGCACAAGCTTACTCAGTTCGGCTGCAAGCCCGGGATAAAACTTATTGAATGCGGCATGCAATGGTCCTTTGCCGACACAAGACGGACCAGAAAGAATGATAAAGCGCCCCATATCAGGAACAGAGTTCAAGAAGTCCAGAATTCAAGCCCTGGATGGTAGGGCGAGGCTCCGCCCGAGCCGCGGCGGGTGACATCGCGCTGGCCTTCGGTAACGCCACGCGCCGCGGCTCGGGCGGAGCCTCGCCCTACCCGACCGCGGGGCGTAACGAATTCAAAAACGATTAAGGAGCGGCATCCAGTATGAAGACAGGAACTCTCCTGACATAGGGCTGTCAACGGGCCGGTCTATCCTGCGCTCACAACGCAATCGCATGATTGCCACTAGCCGTCCGAGAGGCTGCTTTGAAAACCAAGAAGGAGTTACCATGACCGTCACTTCCAGCTCATTGCCAACGCTTGATAGTAACGCGGATCTGAACCAGCCACTGGCTGATTCGCCACCTTGCATTATCGACTTCTTTGCGGGCCGTGATCGCCTGTTAGAAGAAATCGACGAGATCAAAGGAATGCACACCCAGCAACTTCGTTCCGTTGAGCTCTTTGATCCTCTTGAAGATTGGCTCTATTCACTGATTTCAGCGGCTGCGCTTGTCTCTGTGCTCCTGGGAATTCTCTGCATGGCGAGCTTCGCGATGCCGCAAATGCCAGGGCCTAAACCGGAGCGAAATTCGCATACCGAATCGTTACCTATAACGCAGAAAGCAGGTTAGACTGTGACTGGTGAACCGCATCGATCGACTCGTCGCGATCCTCATCTACATGGAGGGGCGCAGAGTAACCCGCGCCGAAGATATTGCCGATGAATTCGCGACGAGTATCCGCACCGTCTATCGTGACATTGCCGCGCTTGCGGAAGCAGGTGTGCCAATTATCGGTGAAGCCGGTGTCGGATACAGCATCATGAGGGGGTATCACCTTCCGCCTGTGCATTTTACCACCGAAGAAGCAACCGCCCTGGTCACCGCCGGCATGTTGATGGATCGTTTTGCGGACAGCTCGCTCATGTCTTCCATGGCCTCGGCGCTGGGAAAAATCCGAGCGGTGCTGCCGCCGGACCGTCAGGATCACGTCGCGCGCCTCGAGCGAAGGATGTCGCTACAAAATACCAGACAACCAAATCAACCCGCCAATCTCTTCCTGATCCAAAAAGCGCTCGCGGATCGGACCGTCTTGCGCATTTCTTACCGTGGCTCCGGCGCAGCGGAGCCGTTGCGCCGGGAGGTTGAGCCGTTGGGTTTAACGTATTACGGGGACCGTTGGCATCTCATTGCCTGGTGCCGGGTCCGGCAAGACTATCGCGATTTTCGAACCGATCGGATTCAGGCCATCGGGTCATCGGCCGAGCAATTTGGACCTCACGAAGACTTTTCTTTAAACGATTTCCTCGGGCGCCGGGAGGATACGGCTCCACCAGTTACGGGATCAATCCGCGTTGATCCGTTTGCCGCCGAGCGCTTACGAAAAGAGGCTCCTTTCAAAATCATCCGGGAAGAACGCGACGAAAGAGGCATAACTTTCGCCATCGAAGGCGCGAAATGGGATTGGTATTTGGGCTGGCTACTCTCTTTCGGAAATCGCCTAGTGGTTATCGAGCCGGACAACCTTCGCACTCTGCTGTTCGAAACAGCCCGGGCCACCGCCGACCACCACAGCCTGCAACGCTCACAAATCCCTGAAGATTTGTGAGCGTTGCAGGCTATTGAGGTTGGAACTCAGGGTCACCAAGTTGCCACAGCAGGAACGTCTCTTGATCGGCATCGCTTTGTTCGCGTTGCACCCGGTTTGAACCAAGGAGATGTCCGGCATCAAAATCTACCCGCAGCAGGACCGGTTTGCCGCTGGCGGTTGCGTGTTGCAGTCGCGCAACGAACTCGGCCACAACCCACGACGGTACCCGCGGATCGTTTGCGCCTGTCAGACCCAGCAATGCCGGATATTTCACGCCATTTGTAATATGGTGGTAGGCGCTCATCGCGTACAGCCACTTGAAATCATCGGGCTTCGTTACGTCGCCAAATTCTGGGATATTGCCGGCGCCGTTTGGAGTGAGCTGGAAGCGCAACAAATTGGTGATGCCGACATTATCGATGGCTGCCGCGAACAACTCCGGGTGCTGCACGATCGCATTTCCAACGGCGATTCCTCCACCGCTGGTGCCGCGAATCGCGAGCCGGGACGGCGTTGTGTACTTGTTGGAAACGAGGTAACGCGCGGTGGCAATCATGTCGTCAACCGTATGTTGCTTTGAAGCTTTTTGCCCGGCAGCGTGCCAACGCTCGCCATATTCACCACCGCCTCGAATGTGCGCGACGGCAACCACACCCCCTCGCTCAACCCATGGATAGATTGAAGGCAGAAACCCAGAGTTGAACTCGGGATCGATTGAGACGCCATAGGCGCCGTGGCCTTCGAAGAGCGTCCGGTGAGAGCCGTCGAGGACGATGTCTCGACGGCAAATGATTGAAACTGGAACGACTGCTCCATCCGTGCTGGGCACCTGCACTTCGCGCACTTGGAATGCGGAAAGATCTACCTCATTTTTTGGTTGGATCTTAGTATCAACCAGGCTGTTTGTGCTTGGATCATACCGATAGACGGCCGGCGGGACGAGCCATGAGTCGATACCGAACAAAATCCCGGGTTGGTTCGCGTTGGCATCGATACCATAGATCCTTCCCTTGAACGGCAAATCGATTGATTGAGGTATCGCGGGATCCGCATAGTTCAGACGCGAAAGCGTTCTGGCGACACCGTTGCGACCGCTGATATAAAGCGCGTCAGCGGCGCCGTAAACCCCGTCAATGACGGTGTCGCCGGCTGGCACGACGGTTTTCGGCTTTTTATCAAGATGGTCAAGGTCGATCGCGAGAATACTGCCATTGGGCGATTCCCTGGATGTCAGAACGTAGAGGGTTGACCCGATCAATGCCGCCGGCGACCCTCCCGTGACCATTCTGTCTTCCGGGTTGAGAATTCGTTTCCAAGGCGTGCTCGGACCGATCGCGTCGTTCTCCTTCGCGACATAGACGGCGCCGCTGTCGATCGTTCCTGCAGTGTAGATTGCCAAGACGTAAGGCGAATCCAGCGACCCAACAACTCCGCTAAAACCGGCCTCCGGCACGTCGGGCGATCCCGGAAGACCCGGGCCAAAGACCGGCGCGTCTTTGTCAGGATCTATTCCTAGAATGTGCAGAAATGTCCGCCCATTCTTGTAGACGTCGCCGGGCGGGGCGTTTGGAGGAAGTTGCTGTTGCCTGAAGTAGTAGAGCGATTTCCCGTCGGACCGCCAGCACGGCCATCCGTATTGAGTCCTCGAGATCGCATCGGATAGTGCCCGGCCCGTTGCTACGTCCACAATGTAGAGCGTGCTATTCTCTGAACCGCCAAGAGAAATGCCAGCAGCCACGTAGGCGCCATCCGGTGACGGCTCGAAGTAGTCGATTGCGGCGTGCTGGTCGCCACTTTTGTAGTCGGCAGGGTCGAGCAACGTGCGGACCGATCCGTCCGGCTCGCGCACCCTGAGCAAAGCGTCAGAGGCACCGGGCAGGGTCTCTCGATAGAAGATTCTAGTTCCGGATCGCCTCCAGTCACTAGTTGCCGCCACAGCCGAATCAAAGGCCTGGATACGGGCCAGCAGTTTCCCACGCGGCACTGCAAAGGTGCCCAGAACTCTCCGTGTGGCGTCGTTCTGGGCTTTGAGAAATGAAAGAAGGCGCGGGTCAGACACGCCTGCTTCCATCCAGCGGAATGGATCGCTGATTTTGGCTCCGAAATAATCGTCGATTACTGGTTTCGGCGCTAAAAAATGCCGGGATATTGAGCCATTCGGGAACACAGTCGAAAACGCGCCTAGACTGAGGGCCGCTATCAGGATGGTTATTCGGCCGGATTGCAACCGTTCCATACCTAGTGTGCCGTCTCGCATATAATGGTGCCATCGCCGCAGGTCAGTTGGCTATTTTTCAAGGCGCGAGCGACGAGCATATCTGAATTGATACGTAAGGAGCACGCAACGCCGAAAAACAGCCGACCGGCCGCGGCCCGGAGGGTTGCGTTGAAAATGGGCCGGCGGCTACGTTGCTCGTCGGTTACAGATCGATTCAGATATGCGCCCTCTAACGCCAGTCCGGCCCGGACCGCCTTGCCGGCGGCCCATTTTGAACGCAACGATGGCACCATTATATGCGAGACGGCACACAAAGATGTTCAGAGGGCGCGGGCGCTGTTCCCGTCGAACCAGAAGGCAGCTTCCGGATCCGCCCAAGCGCTGTTCGGGACCGTTGCGAACCATCCCGGTCGCGCCGGATCGCGGTCATAGCGATAATCGCCCAGGCGGCGGTACAGGGCGGCATAAGTCTCCATCTTGTCGCGGTCGAGGCGCACACCCAGACCGGGGCCGGCCGGCACGCGGATCGCGCCGTTCTCGTATTTGAGCTTGCCGCCGGCAATGACGTCGTCGACCAGATGGTGGTAGTGCGCATCGGCGGCAAAGGTCAAATTTGGCAAGACCACTCCCAGATGCAGCATGGTGGCAAGCTGAACGCCCAGTTCGCCGGACGAGTGAACCGAAATCCCGGTTTGCATGGTCTCACAGACCGCAGCGGCCTTCAGGCAGGGGCGGATACCACCCCAGAAAGTAGTGTCGAGCAAGACGACATCGACAGCCGGATCGCGCAGATTCGTGGCCAACTGCTCGAAATTGACAACTACGGTGTTGGTGGCAAGCCGGATCGGCACCGCAGCGCGCACTTGCCGCATCCCGTTCAATCCCCAAGTTGGATCCTCGTAATAGTCGTTGGTCAGGTCGGCGATGGCGCGGCCAAACCGGATCGCTTCCTCTATTGAGAAGGCCGCGTTTGGATCGTAGCGGAAGCTGTCGCCCGGAAGCGCCTCCGAGAGTGCTCGGTAGCACGCGAGTTCGTGCCGCGGCGGAAACACGCCACCTTTCAGTTTGTGGCTGGTGAAACCGCAGGATGCCTTCAAGGCGCGAGCCATTGACACGAGCTGGTCTACGGTTCGCACCTCGTGGCATCCGGTCGAGTCGCCACCAAAACGGAAGAACAGATACGACGCAAACGGTACAGCGTCGCGAAGCTTGCCGCCTAGCAGCGCATGCACCGGCACGCCCAGGGCCTGTCCAACGATATCGAGACAGGCGAACTCGATAGCGGCAAGGAGTTGCGTGCGGTTGTTGTACAACCCAGCGGTTGGATTCGCGATCAGGAAACGGAGCGCTTCAAGAGCGAAAGGGTCGTGTCCGACGAGGTAGTTCTTGAGTCCGCGGAAGCTCGTTTCCGCGCTTTCGCCGCCACCGCCCATTTCCCCTAGACCGGTGATGCCTGCGTCGGTGTCGACCTCGACAATTGTGCGAATGAACCGACCCCAATGGCATCCGTTGGCGTGACGCAGCGCGGCCTCGAGCGGGACCGCCACCGTCGTCGTACGAATGTCGGTAATTCGCATTTGAGCGATGCTCATCGCCGGTCGCTTCCCGGTTTTATCTCGCGCACGCGGAAGCGACATTCCGCGCAAAGCGTTCTTCCCGGTGACAAGACGACCAGGCCATGCGCCTCGGGTCCCGGCGGCAGATTGTGCGCGTCGACCGCGTGGCTCACCGGTTCGAAACAAAAGAACGGCGCTTCGGCAGACGGCGAGTACAGTATAAAATCGGCGAGCGGAGGGCGCGCCTCGACGTCAAGTGCCAACGCGCTGTCCTCCCAAAGGATCGTAGCGCGACCATCCCAGCCAACGAAGCAGTTGTTTATCCAGTCGACTGGCAGCGGGCGAAACGACGAAAAATCCCATTCGGGCCGGCTCACCACCGGCACGCGGTGCGTGGGCAAATGCCGCGAATCCTCGAGCCAGACTGATTCGGCAGGTGCCATCAGTCGCGTCGCCGGCGTCCGAGTCAACCAGGGATGAAACCCCAGTCCGAACGGAAGCGCCATCGCGGAACGATTCGTCGCCGCGAGCCTGATCGCCATCCCGTCGGCGTCAAGCGCGTAATCGAGGACTGCCCCGTAGCAAAAAGGACCGGATCCGGCCGCTTCGTGTTCGAGCTGGATGAACCGATCATCACTCGATGAGACACGCCAGCCCGAGAGCCAACCGTCCCCGTGGATCGGACAAGGCTCGCCTGCAACGTTGGGCGATAGTGCATGGAACGCATCGTCAAATTTGAACCCTGCTCCGGAGATACGGTTCGACCACGGCACGAGTACGTTCAAGCCTAGGGCGAAGGGATCATCTGTGCCGCCCGCAGGCGAAGCGCGAAACAACTCGAACCTTTGCCCATTCTGAAGAATGTCAAAGCGGGCTACACCGCCCCCGAGCGACGGGATAATCTCGGCGGACAGGGAACCCGCCGAGAGCCGGACGGTTGCGCGCATTCCTAACCTTGGTCGCCGTGATCGGCTTGTCAAAACCGATCTCGGCAGATTTCCGGCGAACTCCCCGGCGTCGCGAACGCCCCTCAAGAAATTCCAGGCACGGCTAAACCGAATGCCTAAATTCCAGCCTCATGAGAATTGTCGTTGTTGGAGCTGGAATCGTCGGCGCGAGTACAGCATTTCATCTGACACAACTGGGTGCCGAGGTTTATTTCGTCGACAACAATACCCCGGGGCGGGCAACCTTCGCGGGTGCCGGAATCGTCTGTCCCTGGCTTTCGCAAAACAGGGATCCGCGTTATGAAGAGCTCTCCTTTGCCGCAGTCAGATATTATCCCGAACTCATAGCCAGTCTCGCCGCAGCCGGTGAAACCGGCGTAGACTACGAGCTGGTCGGCGGCTTGGTGGTGGCGGATTCCGTCCAAGAACTCGATTTCGTTGTTGAGCGATTGCAAAAGTACTTGGAGCATGGAGTCAAAGAGATAGGACGGGTTCAAGTGCTCCAAGCCGGTGGGCCAAAAGAATTGTTTCCATATCTCGATCCCGGGTTGGCCGGTGTCTATCTGAGCGGCGCCATCCGAGTGTCAGGAGAGTCCCTCCGGGTAGCCTTGCTCAATGCTGCGGTTAAAGCCGGCGCCAAGCAGTTGTCCGGAACAGCCGCCTTAGAGTCAGAGCGCTCCGGCAACGCGGTCGTCGGGGTGCGTGTGGATGGAGAGATCATCAGCGCAGATGCAGTCGTCGTCGCTGCCGGTGCATGGTCGGCTCATCTCTGCCGGCCGCTTGATCTTCGGCTTGAACTCGAACCCCAGCGGGGCCAGATCCTTCATCTAACGGTTTCCCAGGGTCAGACTGAAGCGTTGCCGGTCATTGTACCTGTGTTGAGCGATTATTACTTGCTCGGTTTTCGCGACTCCCGAGTCGTTATGGGCGCAACTCGGGAAACCGGTTCCGGTTTCGATTTTCGCGTAACTGCTGGCGGAGTCGCCGAAGTGCTCCAGGAAGGATTACGGATCGCGCCCGGGTTAAATACGGCCACGTTAACGGAAATCAGGGTTGGATTTCGACCACTTTCCAAGGACGGCCTACCGCTACTTGGTCACCCGTCGTCTACAGCCGGCTTGGTCATTGCAACCGGCTTGGGTCGCTACGGGCTGACTGTAGGACCATTTGCGGGGCTGCTGGCGGCAAAGCTGGCGCTCGGAGAAACACCTGGAATCAACGTTGCCGGCTTCGAACCAGATCGGCGCGCTACTGGATGACGGCGCCTGACGGCTGGAGGGCTGCTGATTTGGGGCGTCCTCATCATCACGCGCCGCGGCGGGAGTCGGTAGGGCGAGGCTCCGCCCGAGCCGCGCAGATTACGTGTTCACCCATCTTGGTCGTGCGACGCCGGTCGCGCGGGAGCGCGCCCCTACCGGCCCACGATCACAATGCGTCTGAGACCTCGTCAACGTTGGTTTCCGTAACAGGCTTGTCAAAAACGATCTCGCCACGCGCCATTGCGACCACGCGGTCGCACGATTGGAACACATGATGCAGGTTGTGGCTGATCAATATTCCGGTGACGCCTTGCGCCGGCAGGCTGCGCACGAATCCTAGCACCTTGGCTGTTTCCTTGACCGAAAGGTGGTTGGTCGGCTCGTCGAGGATCAGAACCCGTGACTTGAAGTGCATGGCGCGGGCGATGGCGACGCCCTGCCGCTGCCCACCGGACAGCTCGCTCAACAGTGCATCAGCCGAACGCACACGCAGATCGACATCCGCAATAGCCCGCATCGCTTCCTCGCGCATACGCTGGTGATTGAGCAACCCCAGGCCACCGATGGCGAACCACAGCGGCTCGCGCCCTATGAAGAGGTTGCGTGCAATCGACATGGTGGGAACCATCGAGTTGTCCTGATAGATTGTCTCGATGCCTAGCCTCATGGCTGACTTGGGCGAAGTGATTTGCACGGAGCGGCCGTCAATCCTGATTTCGCCGCGGTCCGGGCGATGAACACCCGAAAGAATCTTGATCAAGGTCGACTTGCCGGCACCGTTGTCGCCCACCAGGCCGCAGACCTCGCCAGGGCGGACGTCCAGGTCCACGCCCTTGAGTGCGTGCACCCCCGAGTACCATTTGTGGAGGTCGCGAACAGATATGAGGGGCGTGGCCATTTCAGCCCTCCACCTTGATTCTGCGTGCAGTCCTTCGCAGCCACGAATTGGCCACCACGGCTAATATGGTCAGCCCGCCGACTGCAAATTTGAACCAATTAGCATCGACCTGAGAGAGCACGAGACCGTTGTCGATGACCCGGATCAGCAACGCGCCCACAATGGCGCCAAGCACCGTACCGACGCCGCCAGTCAACGCCGTGCCGCCGATAACCGCAGAGGCGACGGCTTGGAGCTCCAGCCCGTCGCCGATCGAGGGAAGGGGCGAGCCTAAGCGGAAGACTTCGATTGTGCCCGCGAACCCGGCAAGCAACGCGCACATCACGAAACATGTCATCTTAACCCACCAGACCGGAACTCCCATTGAGGCCGCCGCATCAAGAAAGCCGCCGGTGGCGCGAAGCCAATTGCCGAAGTTCGAGCCGTTCAACATCGCGGCGGCAACTAGCCCGATGATGGCGAACCAAATGAACGAAGCGCGAAAGAGTCCGCCCGGACCGACAAACTGGGTGAATACGCCGATTGGCAGATCGCTGGAAAGCAGCGGCGGGAAGCCGCCCGTAACAACGACGGTCAAGGAGCGCACAATAAAAAGCATTCCCAACGTTGTGATGAAGCTGGGAATATTGAACGCCAAAGTGATGAAGCCGTTGGCAAAGCCCACCATCGCGGAGATAGCCAGCCCGAGCAGCATGGCCGGGATGAAAGGGAGACCG
>JAFAJU010000244.1 GCA_019236035.1 Verrucomicrobiota bacterium
GGCTGATTTTCCGCGTTGCTCACTCCTTACGTATCGATTCAGATATGCTCGTCGTTACTGCCAGTCCGGCTCGGACCGCCTTGAAAATCAGCCAACTGACCGACAGCGGTATGCCTCCTACTTATGACTCGATGCACCAGAATGAGCCTTGATCATGTTTGATCTTCCTGCTCTTCATCGGTTTATGGCAACAATCTGCGTTGATGTTGGTACTTCGGTCATCAAGGCGGTCGCTTTCGACGATCGCGGCACCGAGATCGTCGTTGCCCGCCAGGAAACGGAGGTGCTGCGTCCCGCGCCCGGGTTTTCCGAGCAAAACATGTACTCGGTCTGGGACGCGGCGGCCACCACCATCCGTACGGTGGTGGGCCAACTGTCCGGCCCTGTAGACTTTATCTCGCTGACGGCCCAAGGGGACGGTTGCTGGTTGGTTGATGCCGATGGTCGACCTACCGGCCCCGCCATCCTGTGGAACGACGCTCGCGCTGCGGCGATTGTGGATCGCTGGCTGACGGCAGGCGTATTCAATGAAGCCTTTCGGCGCAACGGTTCCCAGGCCTTCGCCGGCCTTCCCAACGCCATCTTTGCTTGGCTCAAGCAGCATGATCCCGCCCGGCTGGAGCGTTCTGCCAAGTCGCTCTGTTGCAACGGCTGGATTTTCTACCAACTGACTGGCCAGATGGCCATCGATGAGTCGGACGCAGCCGTTCCTTTCTTTGACGTGCGCGAGAGGCGCTATTCGCCCCATCTCCTTCAACTCTATGGCCTGGAGTGGGCCGAACGGCTGCTGCCCGATGTGCTTTCCAATGATCAGCGTGTCGGCGAACTGCGTTCCAGGGTGGCGGCCGAACTCGGTTTGCGGGCCGGACTGCCTGTCGTCATGTCGCCCTACGATGTGGCCTCGACCGCAATCGGTGTTGGCGCGGTGAGCGACGGCCAGGCCTGCAGCATCCTTGGAACGACGCTCTGCACGGAGATTGTTGTGAACCACCTCAACCTGGAAGGGGAGCCGTCTGGGTTAACGATCCCATTTGGCCCGCCGGGATTGTACCTGCGTTCCTTCCCAACGTTGGCCGGAGCCGAGGTGATCCATTGGACTGTCAGTCAGCTTGGTCTCGGGGGTCCGGCAGATCTCAGTCGACTTGCTGGCAACGTGGCACCGGGCGCAGACGGCCTTTGCTTGCTGCCCTATTTTTCGCCCGCCGGCGAGCGCGTGCCATTCCTGAACACAGGCGCGCGCGGCTCGCTATTCGGGTTGTCTTTCGAGCACGGCAGGGAGCATATTGCTCGTGCCGTGCTCGAAGGGTTATCTCTGATCATTCGTGATTGTTTCCAGGCAACCCAAGCGGCGCCGTCGCCTCTCCGTGCTTGCGGGCTGTGCGGCGGTGGCGCGAACAGCGATGTCTGGTGTCAACTTATTGCCGACGTCACGGGTACACCAACCTTCCGGCCCGCCGACCAGGAAGTTGGTGCCAAGGGAGCGTTCATTGTTGGCTTGGTCGCTGTGGGGCAAGAGGCGGACTACTCCAGTGCAGCCAAAAAATATGTCGGAATCCGAGATAGGTTCGAGCCACATAGTGAACGTCACGCGTTTTACAATAGATTGTTCGAGCAATTCCTTGCGATCCGGGAGCGCACGCTGCCCATATGGAAACGAATGGCGGATGATCGTGCGGCGGGAGCCTGAGTCACCGAAGAAACCCTTCTTATGGCAGCAAAGAAATCCTGGGACGCCGCTTACCTCGGGCTGGACCTCGGGACTCAAAGCGTGCGCGCCATACTTGTCTCCGGTAGCGGCAAAACTTTGGCCGTTGGGTCTCACAAACTGATCAGCCACCGGGACGGACCCCGGCACGAACAGGACCCCGAAGAATGGTGGCGAGCGATCTCGGCCGCCTGTCGAGAAGCCTTCTCCGTGCTGCCTGCCGGCTTTACCATCGGTGGTGTGGCCGTTGACGGGACGTCGGGTACGATCTTGCTGATCGATGGCGGCGGCCGGCCATTGACGCCAGGGCTGATGTATGATGATACCCGGGCGATCGACGAAACCAAACGCGTCAACGAGGCCGGCGCGGAAACTTGGGCCACACTGGGCTATCACCGGATGCAGGCGCCTTGGGGTTTGCCGAAGCTGGTTTGGCTGTTGGGGCAACGTCGCCGGCTGGGCGCCGGGACGCGCCTGGC
>JAFAJU010000480.1 GCA_019236035.1 Verrucomicrobiota bacterium
CGCCACCGCGGGCATAGACTGCGGCGGCCTTTTTACCCGTGACCAAGCCTTTGTATCCCTCGCCGGGAGTGTAACTAAAAGTCAGCCCCGGCTGAATGATCACATCGATGAAATGCTTCAAAACGTAAGGCACACCGAAGTTCCACATGGGCAGAGAAAATAGATACCAGTCGGCCGACTTGAATCGCGCGATGACATCCTCGACCGCTTTCCAAGCCTGTGCTTGTTCCGGAGTGTGGGCTAGGCCGTGAAGAATGGCGTACTTCGCATCAATTGTAGGCCCGTCGAAACTTGGCAACGCGGTCGCCCACAGATCCAACTTGTCGACTTCGACAGATGGATGGGTACCCTGGAGTGCGGAAAGGAAGCTATGAGCCACTTCGATGGAACTGGAACGGGACTTTCTGGGAGACGCTTCGATATAGAGCAATTTAGCCATAGATTAGTTTGTAGTTTTGAGATGGAGGAAAGAGCCTTTAGGTGCGTGGGCTGAGCATTGATTCGCCATGTTTGCCCAGCTTCTTGAGGAGCGTTGCCAGCGTTGATCGTTCCGCGGTGGACAACGGTTCGAATACCGCCTCCAACTTGCTGGCATGCGCTTTAAAAACTTGCTGAATCAGCGTTCGCCCTGCGGGGGTCAGCTCAACGTAGGTTACCCGGCGATCCTTTGGACAAGCCCGGCGGCGGACAAATTGTTTTTTCTCGAGGCGATCGACTGCGGTAGTGATTGAACCGCTGGTGAGCATGACCTGTCGTCCGATGGTGTTGACGGGTAGCGCGCCTTTGTGCAAGAGAATTTCCAGGGCGGCAAAGTCCGAGCGACCAAGCCCTGAAGAGGCGATACTTCTGGTATCGAGCTGAGCGAGCGCGCGGTAGGCCTTCATGAGAATGAGCCAGAGATGGATCCCGGAAAGGTCGTTTGAGTTGCCGTCACTACTGGCCACGAGTTATCTTTATATCAAGATATTTTTGGCTCAAGCGGTTTTTTTGCGGGTGGATCGTCCCAGGCGTTTAGCTAGCCAAGATCACGGGCGGGACGCCCGCGTGTGGAGCTTGGACATTTTTCAGGCGGGAAGTCGCGTCCCATAGCGACCGAATGATCGTAGCGAGACTCCGCGCCCACCTCCAGGCGGGACGCCGTGTTACGAAGCGATCTCGGGATTGATGTGGACGCGCACGACATCCGGGAGTGAGGTCCGCAATGCTCGCTCCAGGCCTGCCATCTGGTCGTGGCTCTCGGCGAGAGAGGTCGCGCCGGGGAAGCTTTTTTCGAGCGTCACAACCAAACCCTCATCAGTGACCAGTACATCCTGAACCTTCACATTCCTGGCTTCAGCAAGTTGCGCAAGAGCCTCCTCCACCCGGCGAGTCGACGGTGCATGTCGCACCGCCGGCTTTGGTTCGTCGCTGCGCGGTTCCATATGTACAGTTATCCGAACGGTTCCGGGCAGTTCGCGCACGATGGCCGCTTCCAAGGTTTCCGAGTGCCGGTGAGCCTCGGCCAAAGTCAAGCTCTCCGGGAGTTCCAGATCCAACTCGATACGAGTTTCCCGAGTGACCATATAGATATTCAGATTGTGGACTCGCAGACCTAATCGGTCCGCGATCGCGCGGACGCTGGCGGCTCGTGGTTCGTCAGGTGTAGCGGCGGGCTCAACGTGCACGATGGCCTCGGCGTCTCCAAGTTCGGCGCTGAGCTCCTTTTCTACGATTTCACTAAGTTGATGCGCAGACTCGAGGGAAGCCCCCCGCACTGTGCCGAGCTTGACTTCAACAAACGGTCGGTTGCCCACAAACCGGGTGCGAACCACGACCGTTCCGCGGACAACACCGTCAACTGATTCCACTCGCTTCTTCAGGCGGTCGGTCAAGCCGGCCGGTACGTCATCCATCAGTGCTCGCACGGCTTGAGAACCCAATCTCCACACGGAGCCAAACGCGATCGCTGCTACCAGCAAAGCGGCAATCGCATCGGCGCGCTCGACCAGCCAGTTCGGCAGACGCAGCGGGTCATGGAGCGCGATGACGGCCAGACCGACCAGGACGGAAACTGCGCCCAACATATCGTTGCCGAAATGCTCCGCGTCAGCAGACAGGGCGCTGCTGGCATAGCGTCTAGCGGCCTTGCGCAGAGTACCCGCACGAAGAAAGTCGACAATCAAAGAGACGATCAGGACGCCAAAAGCCCAGATGCTAACCCTGGGAGCGGCCGGGTGGAAAAAAATGGTGTCAAACGCATGGTACAAAATCAACGCGCCCGTTCCCGCCAGTAGAGTCATCCCGGCCAAAGCACCGAGTTGCTCGGCACGCTCGTGACCGTACGGGTGGTTGCTGTCGGGTGGGACTGCCGCGATGCGGACAACCAGAAAGGTGATCAGCGTGGAGAGCAGATCCAGGAATGAGTGAGCCGCCTCGGCTAAGAGGCCAAGGCTACCAGACAACGAGCCGACCAGGAGTTTTAGCGCGGTCAAACTTCCGCTGGCCATGATCGAGGCGGTCGTGATGGCTTGTTTAGAGTCGACGCGTGGATCTTTTCCCACCTTCTCATTTGAGTCGCACAGTGAGCGAATTCCAAGAGCAAACCGAGACGGTTCGCTTACGTCAGTTCCCGACCGGAGCCTATAGTCTTGACTGAAATCGGGGAGTCGTTTATCGATCGATCAGTCAAATATGGGTGTAACTTTCTCTCTTCGAAGAGGATCCAGGATGGTGCGAAAAGCTCCCACATTGCGCTCGAAGGGCAGGGTCAGGCCCGAGGCTGGCGGCAACATCGCTTATGGCTGTTCGCTATAAGCTAGATTTCATCAATGGAGGAGGACCTTCAGACTTTGCATGACGTATAATTGGAAAGACGACGAAATTCTGATTGAAACGGGACCGGTTCTGGATCGCTTGAGCGACGCGATTGCGAGCGGAGTTGACTGGCTGCTCGATCGACAGGACGCAGACGGATTCTGGGTAGGGATGCTGGAGTCGAATTCCTGTATGGAAGCGCAATGGATTTTAGCGATGCATTTCCTGGGAATCGAAGATCAGAGGAAACTTGCCGGGATGGTGGCCTCAATTCTCAACGAGCAGCGCGCGGACGGTTCGTGGGAGATTTACCACAATGCCCCAGCGGGTGACATTAATACGACGGTGGAATGTTATGCAGCGCTGCGTGCAGCGGGGTATGCCGCGGAGCAAGAGCCCCTGCGGCGCGCTCGTGAATGGATATGTGCACGCGGTGGATTGAGTCAGACCCGCGTGTTCACTCGTTACTGGCTGGCATTAATTGGCGAGTGGCCCTGGCAATCGACGCCCACGCTGCCACCCGAATTGATCTGCACGCCACTGTGGTTTCCCTTTAACATCTACCATTTTGCCTCCTGGGCGCGAGCGACCATCATTCCTTTGAGCGTCCTGTCGGCACGACGACCCGTCAGGCCGCTTGCGCCTGCCTCGAGGCTCGATGAACTGTTCCCCAGGGGAAGGAACAATTTTGACTATCGGCTCACGCCCAAAAAGCGGTTCTTTTCCTGGGAGAGTTTTTTCTTCATGGCGGATCGGCTTTTGAGTCGATATGTGGAATTCCCGATTCGACCGGGCAGAGATGTGGCGATCCGTCTTTGTATTGAATGGATCATCAAACATCAGGATGCGGATGGGGCTTGGGGTGGTATTCAACCGCCCTGGATCTACTCACTGATGGCGCTCCATACCGAAGGATACGGGATCAGTCACCCGGTTGTTGCAAACGGGATCAGCGCACTTGATGCCCATTGGTCATACGAGCGCGATGGAGGTCTTTATATACAGGCGAGCGAATCTCCCGTTTGGGATACAGTGCTGACGCTGCAGGCCCTGTTAGATAGCGGCAAATCGCTAGGCGATTGCGAAGCTATGAATCGGGCCGTCGATTGGATTGTGCGGAAGCAGGTGACCGCACCAGGTGATTGGCAAGTAAAGGTTTCTTCGGCTATGCCTGGTGGATGGTCTTTTGAGCGCGCCAACGATTCCTACCCGGACATAGACGACACTGCCGTTGCCATTCTGGTGCTGGCGCGCGCCCGCAGGTCCCTGAGCGATCCAGGCAGGATTGATTACGCGATGAAGCGCGCGGTCTGCTGGATTCTCGCGTTACAATGTTCGAACGGCGGTTGGGCTTCGTTCGACCGGGACAACACGAATTCGCTATTGACGAAATTGCCCTTCTGCGATTTTGGCGAAGTGCTTGATCCGCCGACTGTTGATGTGACGGCCCATGTGGTGGAAGCCTTGGCGCACCTGGGCTGGACTGTCCGGGATATACCGGTAGCGCGCGCGTTAGCATTTATCAAAAATGAGCAGGAGGATGATGGAAGTTGGTTCGGTCGCTGGGGCGTGAACCACATTTACGGTACCGCCGCGGTGCTGCCGGCGCTTGCGGCCATTGGGGAAGACATGTCGTCAAAGTACATTCGTTTGGCTGGTGACTGGATCGCTGAGCACCAGAACGGGGACGGCGGATGGGGAGAAACCCCCGCCTCATATGTTGACGATGCCTTGCGCGGGGTCGGCGATAGCACGGCTTCACAAACAGCGTGGGCGCTGATGGCGCTCCTCCCGATTCCGACCACACGCTACGAGCAAATCATTCAGAAAGGTATTGAGTACCTCCTGAGTATGCAGCACGAAGGGACCTGGCACGAGCCGCAATACACTGGCACCGGATTCCCGGGATACGGTGCCGGGTCACGGGTCCGTGGTAACGGCCAAGAACCCTCTATGCATCAGGGACACGAGGTGGGCAGGGGATTCATGATCAATTACAATCTTTACCGGCATTATTTCCCGCTAATGGCCCTCAGCCGGGCTCGTGAGAGGATCTTGTGCCGAGGACGCGCGGTTACCACAAATCTGGCTGTGCCGATACCGTTAGGACCCCTCGATTCGGAATTTCTCAACGGTCTGGGAATGCCACACCGCCGGAGACGACGTTACCGAGGCCGGATTGCAGCCAGGCGGCTGATCCGAAAAACCGCGCAACTTTTGTTGGCCGTGCCTCCGAGAACACCTTAGAAATCCGCTGTCGGCTTCAAGAGGATTTTCACCCCCTGTTTCATCTGTGCAACCTTCAATGCCTGGTCCCACGCAGTGAGCGAAAATCGATGAGTGACGAGCTGGCGGACTTGTATTCTGCCTTCGGCCATTAGTTTCAAAGCACGCGGCCACGCCGATGCGACACTGGCGTTTGTGCCGGTGACCGTGAGTTCTTTGTAGCAAACCAAATCCTGGTTCCAATTGATGGGCCGGCCAAATAATCCCATTTGGCAAAAGCGACCTCCGCGGCGCACGAGGCGCAGGAGCGTGTCAGCCGCGGGGCCTGCGCCCGAGCATTCGACGACAAGGTCTGCTCCCTCGGCGTGGAAAAGGTCCTGGACCAGAGTCTGGAGATTAGAAGAACCGGTTACGTCTACGGTGTGATCCGCACCAAGTTCCTTTGCCAGCTCGAGACGCTCATGATCTACGTCGGTTCCCACCATGGCCACCGTTGCGCCGGCTACCTTCGCGAGCTGTAAGGCAAGCAACCCGATAGGTCCGGGCCCCGTGATTGCCACGTTGTCGCCAGCCTGGACTTTTGCGACACTCAGGATCCCATGAACGGTGCAGGCGAGCGGCTCCGTGAGCGCGGCGCTTTCAAGATCAACTTCGTCCGGGACCCGATACAGATTCTTGGCGGGTAAAACAATAAACCGTGCGAATGCACCATCGCGCTTCGAGCCGATGGACTGCCGCTCGGGACAAAGATTCGGACGGCCTTCGCGACAAGGCCGGCAATGACCGCAAGTCGAAAAATAGGTTCCTGCAGTCACGCGTTCCCCTGGCTGCCAGTCTCGCACGCTTTTGCCCACCTCGACGATGCGGCCGGAGAATTCGTGACCAATGGTGACAGGTGGCGCAGTCTCGAATTCATCGAGATAAATATGCAAGTCGGTGCCACAAATCCCGGCTGAATCCACTTCGGCCACGACTTCTTCCGGGCCGGCCACTGGGGCGGGCAACTCTTCTACGGCGACGTTGGCAACTCCGCGTGCGAGCTTTCGAATGGCAAGCATGTTCACAGGGAAAGATGCGTATCGGATCCAGAAGTCAAGAAGCCAAGAGACGAGGACTCAAGAACTCAAGGACTCAAGAATGCCGCGATCAGAGAAATGCGACGCTGAAGAGTTGTCCTTGGCTGCATTCGTTCGCGGGCGCTTTCCCCTGCTAAAACTTGTTTCCAAC
>JAFAJU010000519.1 GCA_019236035.1 Verrucomicrobiota bacterium
GATAATCGGAAACGTCGTAGCCGAAATCACGCATCGGCGACTTAAAAAATGGTGAGATCCAAATCGCGTCAACACCTAAACCCGAAATGTAATCGAGCTTCCGGATGATACCTGGCAAGTCGCCAGTTCCATCCTCGTTAGCATCAAGGAAACTTCGTGGATAAATTTGATAGATTATTGCGCCACGCCACCATTCTGATTCCATCGTGACGATCTCCTTTCAGCAGTTACAGGCGGTCCAATTCAGAACGTTGTTAGGTGGCCAGGCGCCGTTTGTCAAGAACCTGAAAACGGGCCCTTTCGACAGTTGAAAACCGGCCGTTTGTAGCCGATCTGGTCCATGTGAGGCAAATCCCGGCAACGGTCGTTTCTAACGAGCAGAAGGATGGTCGATATCAATTGGTCGTCTACATTGAACCGGCCAGATTCCGTGGGCCATTCCTCAAGCTTCGGTTCCGGGACAACGTACCTGTCAAGGGCACTTACGAAGATGGAAGGCTTGAGCTGACGTATGCCCGGAGGTTGGAGTTTGAAGCTGGCGACACGTTTCCGGTTTGGGTGGATTGAGCTACTTAGTGGTTGTCCGCATTCGAAGCGTCCTTCGGCTTGGTGCCGAGCATGTTATCGATCGTTTCCAGGACTTCCGAAGTCAGTCGTTCGGCCGCAGCCGAGGCTTTCAGGTTCTCCGCTAATTGTGCCACCTTCGACGCGCCAAGAATTACGGTGCTTACATTGGGATTCTTGAGACACCAGGCGATCGCCAGCACCGATTGGGAGAGGCCGAGTTCGGTCGCGAGCTTTCCAAAGTGCCGAACTTTTTCGAGGCGCTCCGGTTTGAGCACCCAGTCTCGAAGCCAGCCATACCGGTCGAGACTGAGGCGAGCCTCTTGCGGAAGTCCGTCGTTATATTTCCCGGTTAACAGGCCGCTGGCTAAAGGTGACCAGATTGTCGTACCGAGTCCAATCCTTTCGTACAAGCGCGCATATTCGACTTCGACGCGGTCGCGCTGGAGAACATTGTAATAGGGTTGCTCCATAGTCGGTGGAACGAGGTTATACTGCCGAGCCACCGTGTAGGCTTCCATTATCTCTTCGGCACTCCAGACGCTTGTTCCCCAGTACAGAACTTTCCCCTGGGCGACCAGATCGGACATCACGCGCACAGTTTCTTCAATCGGTGTTTCGGGATCCGGCCGATGACAAAAGAAGAGATCAAGGTAATCAACCTGCAAGCGGTTCAGCGCTGCATGGCACGCTTCGAAGACATGTTTGCGGCTTAGCCCGTTCTGGTTCGGTTTCTGCGGGTGCGGGGCCGAGCCGAAATACACCTTGCTCGAGACCAGCCACGTATCGCGTGCCCAGCCAAGCTTTTTAAGGATCTTGCCCATGACCAATTCGGAGCGCCCGGCTGCATATCCCTCGGCGTTGTCAAAAAAATTGATGCCGCCCTCGTACGCTTTGATCATCAATGATTCGGCAACGTCATCAGAAATTTGGTCACCGAATGTGACCCAGGATCCAAAAGAAAGTTCGCTTACTTTCACACCGGCCTTACCAAGTCTGCGGTAATTCATAGCTGCGACAATGTTTGCACGTTTCGATCGGCGGAACAAAATGAACGTCCGCGTTTTGGGATTGCGTTGCGAAGCACCGGCAACGTACTATTAGTTTGTGTTCACGAAGCCGCATGCCTGGCACTTCCGAGAGACCTGAGCCGTTCGCCGTTATGCAACCTGTGCCAGAAGCCCGCTCTTGGGCCGAGAATGTCGCTGCACGCCTGTGGATGCTCCAGACCAGCTTCGCAGACGATCCTCCCAACGCGCGTCACGAATACCTGGTCGAGGAAATAGAACGCTCAATCAAAGACATCGTGGAAAGCCGGCGCTCAGAGTATCTTGCCGCGTTGATGGAGCGCTTTCCAGGCCCGGAACGGATCGACGCTCCCTATTTTAAACCGCCGCCTGTTGAAAAGGTGGAACGAAGCGCCCAAGAGGTCGCGGACGAGTTATTAGTGCGGCTACCCGAACTTTCCCGCGAGGCAAAGGTCGTGCTTGCACAGAAGCTTCAAGCCCTTGGGTTCATTGTTTCGCCAAGCAAAGGGATCGAATTACCTTTGGAGCTTTTGGGCAAACTTGGGATGACACCGAAGGAAGCTCTGGACGAGGAGCGGCTCACGAAGCTGTTCACGGCTTTGCTCGAACTGGTCGTTACGCTCGACCATCTGATCTGGAATGTGTGGAAAAATATGGCTCCGAAATCGAGCGTGCGCCGGGACCAAAGCAGCGATAACTTGCGGCGGACGGTGGGCCGCTACCTTTCCGGTGATCGCGAGGTAGCCACCCTTCAAATTACCCAGATGCTCGACAAGACGCGGCAACTGACCGCCGGACTGCTCTCCGCCGTTGGCCCGGCCGGGGAAATATTCGCGCGGAAGTACCTGGAGAAATTTGCGCCGGAAAAAATCCGCGCCGTTGTGGAATCGAAGTCCCCCGGGTTTATTGCGGGCGTTGAGCAAAAGTGCTGGCGCCGATACGTCGAATTGGCTGCCGAACTGAGCGGACACGCCGTAGAAACGCAGATCGTCGAGGGAATTGTGGCTTATACTGAGGAGTTGATTTCGCGGTCGGAAATCCGGGGACGTTAACCCGAGCTGATTCCACACGCCCGACGAGTCGCTTAAATTTTATGCAGGTACATTGGCATGAAGGATTGTTTTTGCTGCCCCATCATTTGCAGCGTATCCAAAGGAGCCTCAACGAAACCGCGTCCGCGGAGCGGCGCCTCAACTGGGCCTATCCATACGGCGTAATCGACGCCCGTCTGTCCAATGATGATCTTGAGAATATGCGGCTTCGTTTCGACCGGCTCCACGCCATCATGCCGAGTGGACAAGAAGTGCGCTTTCCTCAGGAGGCAGAATTGCCTGCGATGGATATCAAGCAGGCATTTGAATCGCGCGGCCGCTTCGTCGTCTTTCTCGGTGTGCCGCTTTGGTTCAGCGCCCGCGCCAACTCCGTAACCCCAGGCCAAACTGTCGATCCGCGCGCCAAGATTCTTTACCGCATTGCCGAGACGGAAGTGCCCGATGAGAATACGGGCGAGAACGTAAAAACCGTCCTTCACCGCAGAATCAATGCCAGGCTGTTATTGGATAATGAGGATCGGTCGGACTTGGAAGTGATTCCGTTGCTCAGAGTCACCAGAGCAGCGGGCGAGGAGGTCGGTTTGCCAAGACGCGATCCCGAATTTGTCGGTCCTTGTTTTGTTCTGAATGGATCGGCGGCCCTGCGTGAATTGGTTCGGGACTTAAGCAGCCAGGTTCTGGGGAGCCGTCAGGAGCTTGTTCTGCAGATCACGCGTGGAGGATTCAGCATCGACACCATGCGCGGTATCCAGTTCGAACAGGTGATGCGACTGCGGACTTTGAACCGCTTTGGCGCTCGCCTGGAGGCGCTCGTCGATACACCCAATCTGGCGCCATTTGAGATCTACCTGGAACTGCGGGAGATCCTGGGCGAACTGGCCGCGCTTCATCCGGACCGGGATCTTTATGATTGCGCCCCGTACCAGCATGATAACCCCTACCCCTGCTTCAGCGAACTTGCCGCCAAAATCCGCGAATTGCTGAGAGGAAGCGTCGCGCCGAGCTTCCTGAAAGTGCAATTCGTCAAGGCAAACGGTCTGTTCAAGGCCACTCTCACAGACGAGCATTTTCTTCGACCAAGCGATTACTTTCTGGGTGTCAGAACAAAAGAGGACCCGCGCTCGCTCGCTCAATTGGTGGAGGATGCTGACCGATTTAAGCTGATGCCGGAGAGCATGTCCGGACGCGCCATCCGCGGTGTCATTCTAAAGGAGGAACGATTTCCGCCCCTGGAACTCCCCGCGCAGTCCAGCCTCTACTATTTTCGCCTTCTCCGGGGTGAGAGTGCTCGGAGTTGGCAACAGATACAGAGCGAAAAATCTGCCGTTATCCGGTGGACCGGAAACGAATCGGCCGATTACGATTTGACGCTCTATATGACGCTTCCGAAATCTGAGACCTAGTGAACGAACTATGACTCCTCTCGAACTCTGCGAGCCGTTATTCACAAAGGTGTGCCTGCTGAATCGCCTCGGCCGCCAGGGAGGCGCCGTAGCTGGATACGACCAATTGCGCCTGGAAATCGAGGAAATGTTTGCGGAAATCGGCAAGGCAGCCGACAGCGATCCCGCTTTAAGAATACAGTGGCAGAAGCTGGAACTTCCCATGATCTTTTTCGTGGATTCGATGATCTCGGAGAGCGGCCTGATGGTTGCAGCCACCTGGAACCGCAGTCGGCTTGCCTACGACCGGAAGGAGCTGGCAGGAGATGAGAAATTTTTCGACCTCCTTGATGAGACGTTGAACGACCCGAGCGATGAAGCGAGCCTGCGTCTTCCGGTGTTTTATACTTGTATGGGGCTTGGGTTCACGGGCTGGTACGCCGGCCAGCCGGAATACTTGCGAGGGAAGATGCTGGACATCAGTCAACGCATTCGGACCGCAATGGAAACAGACAAAACCGCGAGGCTCTGTCCCGAGGCTTACCTCAACGTGGACACACGGGATCTCGTGCAGGCGCCTGCTTCAAGACTCGGCGGAATAGCGATCGTCTTCGCGGGGCTTTGTTTGATCGTCGTCACAGTCGAAGCGTACCTTTTTCATGCAGCGTCGCTCTCGTTGACTGATTCACTGTCCGCGATCGGTTCTCAGGAGATCACCAAGTGAACGCTTGATCTTAGCCGCCGCGTGAAAGAACTAGTTTATCTCTTTAAGGCATTCGCTAGCCTGGCCACCTGGGTCAAGGTGCTCATCCTGGTCTTGCTGGCCACGACGATTATCGGGGCGGCCGCTTTCTTTGGAGTTCAAGTAGCCATCATTGTCGCACTCGGGATTCTGATTCTTGCTCTTATCCTGGGGCTCTACCTTCTGCTTGTCTACTGGGTGCGCCGGCGGAAGGCGGCTGAACTGAGAGGAGAAATCGCCACGACGGCAGCCAATCGGGGAGTCACGGACGCGGCAGCGCGCGGGAGGCTGGAGGATTTGCGCCGTAACTTCGCAAAGGGGATCGAGAAATTCGAGTCGGCGGGTAAAGACTTTTACGGGTTGCCCTGGTACGTGATGGTTGGCGAGCCCGGCTCAGGAAAGACCGAGGCGATCCGGCACTCTCAGGCGGGTTTCCCTCCTGGGTTACAGGATGAATTTCAAGGTGTCGGCGGAACCATCAACATGAACTGGTGGTTCACCAATTACGCGGTAATCCTGGACACGGCTGGCCGGCTCATATTCGAAGAGGTGGAACCCGGAGCTACGGGCGAGTGGCCCGAGTTCCTCGGGCTGCTCAAAAAGAATCGATTTAACTGCCCGGTGAACGGCCTCCTGCTAACGATCCCGGTCGAAAGTATGGTCCAAGATGCGCCCGAAGAAATGGAGCGAAAGGCCGGAAAAATTGCGCGTCAGCTCGAGGTGATCCAGCGGGAACTGGATGTGCGTTTCCCAGTGTTCGTCTTGCTGACCAAATGCGATCTTATTCACGGCTTCCGCGAATTTTTCGAAGGGTTGGACGATCCTCGGGCTCAACAGCAGATGCTCGGATGGTCCAATCCGGCGCCCCTGGACGCCCCGTTTCGACCGGAACTTCTGGACGAACATCTACGCACTGTCGCTCAGCGACTGCGTCGGCGGAGACTCGGTTTGCTGCTTGATCCGGTCGCCAATCAACCGAACAGCCGGCGCGCCGACGAGGTCGATCGTCTTTATGACTTTCCGCAGAGTTTGATCGCGCTCACCCCAAGGCTTCGCCGTTACCTGGAGACCATCTTCGTCGCCGGAGAGTGGACTTCGCGCCCGCTTTTCCTGCGTGGAATCTATTTCACGTCGTCGATGCGAGAGGGTTCGGCGCTCGACGAGGAGCTTGCGCAAGTCATGGGCTTGCCGGTTGATCAGCTACCAGCCGGTCGCGCGTGGGAACGAGATCATTCCTATTTTTTACGGGATCTCTTCCTGGACAAAGTCTTCCGGGAGGACGGCCTGGTCACTCGTGCGACGAACACGGACCGGCTGTTGCTCTACCGCAAACTGTTGCTGTTTGGCGCGGGTGTGCTTGGGTTGCTGGCATTATTGGCGTTCGGACTTTTGGGTTACCGTTCGCTACAGGAAAGCGTGGTAGCGCAAAGTGGTTTTTGGGCACGGGCGAGGGAGGGCTGGCGCGGAAAGGTGTGGGAACCGATCATCGCGCCTGACCCGGCCGGGACCGCTCTTTTTCAGTACCGGGGTGATCAGCCCGTTGGTCCCGGTCTCACAGCGGAGACACGAGCCGAATTTAAATACGAGAAGCTTTCCATCGCCGAATTTCAGCAGGCGCTGCGAGAGCTCGCGGGCAAGCCGCTAGACGTACCCTGGGTCTTTGGCCTGTTCGCCCACGGCGGAGCCAATCCGGACCAGGAACGCCAGCATGCGCAACGGGTTATGTTTGAGGACGGCGTGGTCAAGCCGCTCCTGGACGCAACGCGCCAAAAGATGAGCGAGCCTAATCCGCTGCTGCCTGCGAAAGGGAAACCGGATCCGCGGCCCCCGGAACGCGTAAGTGCCCTGGAAGCGAAGGCGCTTGCCGCTCTCGTGCACGCGGAAATAGCCGTTCGCCGCGGCTTCGGCCAACCGACAGATAGCACGCCAGGGACGAGTTTTCTCGCGCCTTTGTTGGAATACGTGGCGGACAGGTCAAATGAACCCCGCCTCGTAGAAACGATGAATTGGACCTACGCCGAAAACCGCGATGGGCGCGGGAAGTGGCCCCCGAATTGGACGAGTGGTGGAGCGAGTCTGGCGGAAAATGCCCCAATCAGAATTGGCTTAGACCACCTGATCGCGGGTGCTCAGAAGCGGATTCAAAGCCGAGCAGCAAATCTTCAATTGCTCGTGGAGCTGGCGGGCCTGGCCCGGCAATACCAGGCTATTGAAACTGAACTGTCCACGAAGGCCAGCATCAAGGACGACCCGTCAACGAGCGACCGAGAAGTCGCGATCATGTTTGACAAGGTGAATGCGGCAAAAGTTGCTCTCGAAGAAAAGCTGGCTGCCCTCAGACGAGCCGAAGTTTTTGAAGACGGCCCCGAAACCCTGATTTCCGGTTACCAGAAACTTAGTGCCGGGAATGAATCCCGGTTCGGCCAAATTGCTGCGATCCAGGCTGAAATAGAAAAGGTCATTCCCACTCCGGACCCCAATGCAAA